>NZ_DBKJ01000081.1:0-35523 GCF_002297325.1 Treponema sp. UBA753
GGCTGCCCAGTAAACTCCGTCTTGAGCATTTTCGCTTATCTTTGCCTTTACATCATTGCTTTTTGGAACTGCAAAAGACCACGGATTTAAATTGACTTTTGTTGAAACATCCAGTGCCTGTTCGTAGCTCGTGCCGCCTTTCTTCCAGTCTTTCTTCTTCTGTTCCATGTACATATTATATGCCGCTCTAGCTTCCGGGGTATCCTTGTGGCCTGTATTATAGCGAAAATACTCGTATGTAAAATCAGACAGGTCAGAATCGCGCTTGTTAATGCCGCACCATCTGCATGAAAGATAGTAGACTTTTTCTCCCTGCTTGTTTGTGCCTGCAAAGTTCTTGTCAGAAATATCAAACCGTGCAAAGTCGTGCACAGGAGACTTACCAACGCCGTCCGAGAATGTGTGGTTTGGGTTATACTCGCACTTTCCGCACCATTTGCACGAGTAATACCACTCGTTTTTCTGCTGGCATGTCATGTGTTGCTTCATGCGGCTTGCGGTGTAGGCTTTTCCAGTGTAGACGTGGCCGGGACACCACTCTCTTGCGGCGGAATCCCCTTTCTTGAACGCCTCGTACACATCGCCGGAATAGACTTTCACAAAATATACAGGCGACAAAGGCTTTGAACTGTAGCTTAAAAGACCTTTAGGCAATTCGCTTTCGGGCACATATATAGTGCAGACACCATTCATCATGCCGCCGCTAAACCATAATTTATCTTTGTATTTTATAAAGTCGTCCTTATTTCCTGCTTTATATTCCTCTTCAACGAATTCGTCCTGCAATTCATCTATAAAAGCCCAAGCGTCAACTTGCGGACTAAGCCAAACCTCCCTGACATTTCTAAGGCACTCATCTCTCCGCATATATATTTGATGCAGATAGCTAGCAGTGGCTGAAGGATAATCAACAAGCAATCTTGTGATATAAAGGGAGTCATCTTTCCACAGTTTTGATTCATAGTAGCTGTCGCCAAGATCATCGTATTCCTCAATTGGAGTCAAAATCATTTCCCTTTGGTTCGTTTTCCACCACAAGGAATCCGCCTGCTTTTCGCTGTAGATTTGATTTTTTATAATCTCTTTAAATGCGTCACTTATCTGTGTACTAATATCTTTCGCCGGCAGCACGCTTACAAAAAAGCCCATAATCAAAGTTGAAAGCGCGGCAATTTTCAAAGTCTTTTTCATAGAATTTTCCTTATATAAAAATTAAGCGGCTATTTTTTAATAGATTTTTGAAGTTCTTTAACTTGAGAAAGCTCCATCCCCATTATCTTTGCAACTTTTTTCGGAGGAATTCCGTTTAAGAGATAACTTTTTGCCGTATTCAATCTTATTTCTTCCATAGAAGCTGTCCTAGATTGCGGCTTCTGCTCTTCCTCGTGAACTTTTCTCTCTGCTTCTTTTTGATTTGCCACCTGCCTCTTATGCGCCTCTGTAACAGTTGTTGTATCTGTACGCACTACACGGAAGCCAAAGCAGGCGGTTGCGTATTTATATGGCAAGCAATAGTCTACAGATAGAACATAAAACTGTTCAGGAACTGTCCAGCTAGGATTCGTGCTTTGCCAAGTTATAATACCGTCCTTTCCATTCCCAACATGCCAGTATCTTCCATTCTTAACGCCCCAGTACCCGCCATGAAGGCCGCTAACATAATCACCACCCTCGTTTCCCCAGCACCATTCCTCCACATTGCCACTCATGTCATAAAGACCAAAAGCATTCGGCTTCTTCTTTTTTACTTCGTGAGTCTTGTTGCGGCTGTTGCGGATGTACCAGGCGTAATCACCAAGTTTTGACTCATCATCTGTTCCGCTGTAAACATCTTTATCTAAACTGTTTCCTGCACTTGCGGCATATTCCCACTCCAGATTCGTTGGCAGGCGGTATCCGTTCGCGTTCCAGTCGCACTCAACTTCAAACCAGGTTGATTGGTTAAAAATGTAACCTTCTTTTCTGATTGTCATTGTGGGTTTTATACCCCATTTACTCGTGTCTGCTGTAGGCTCTATGCCCCATTTGCTTGTGTCTGTGCTGTCGTTGGCTTTGTAGCAAGGCGTAAGTCCTTCTTTTATAGAACGCTTGTTGCAGTATTCAATTGCGTCAAACCAGCTTACCCGCTCTACAGGGCGATTTTCCTGAATTTCGCCTTTGTCCGGATTAGTTTTGAATTTGCTTGGGTTTGTTCCCATTATGTCTTGATATTCTTTTTGCGTTACCTCGTGGTCGCACATATAGAAATCCCTTGTAAGGGTAACAGCCTGTATTCTCACAAAGTCAGAACCAATGTTTTGTGAATGCCCATTGCTTGAGAGTGCAAGCGACATTACCGCAAACACGGCAAAAAGTTTTAATTGTTTTATTACTGCTTTCATAATGCATCATTTTACCACCTAAAAACGAAATGCACAATGAAAAGCCATTTTTACGAAGCACACTGTATTGAATTCCAATATGCATCCCTTTCGACCATCAAAAGGCAGTGCTATTAACGTACTTTTCATATTACCTGTGCAGGAGATTATCCAATCAAGCCGGATAATGACACCAACTTTTTAAACTTTACATATATAAGAAGAGTTAAAAAGTAAAGCCGCCAAGTCCGAATCACTTGCAGCGGCTTTATAGCAACTATTTAGTGGAGACGACCGATGGAAATCGGGCATTTCCTTTGTTTCAATATACTACAGAAAAACGCTTCCGTCAAACAGTCATATTCTTGCCATCGCAAAACTTCACCTAGCAAAAAGAGGGTTTTTCCATTAGAATGACTTCATCTAAAAAACTATTCGTTGCAAGGAGCTTGGCTTGGCTGACTATCATAAATTTCCTGACGCCCCGGAAGGAACTCCGGTTAGCAATTTTGTTCACCTTCACGTCCACTCAGACTATTCAATTCTGGACGGTGCAAGCAAGATTGACACTCTTGTTGCAAGGGCGAAAGAACTTAATATGCCGGCGCTGGCTCTTACTGACCACGGAAATATGTTCGGCTCGCTCAACTTTGAAAAGCTCTGCCACGTAAACGGAATAAATCCGATTGTAGGTGAAGAATTTTATGTTGCCTGGGGAAGCCACACAGAGCACAATGATGTTCCGTTCGGGCGCAACGGAAAAAACAGCCACTACTTTCATCTTATTCTTTTGTGCGAAAATCAGACTGGCTACAAAAATATGTCATGGCTTTCTTCAATCGCATACACAGAAGGGCTTTACTACGGAAAACCAAGAATAGACTTTGAACTTCTAAAAAAATACCACGAAGGACTTATCTGCCTAAGCGCGTGCATTCAGGGAGAACTTCCGCAGCTTCTTTTAAACGGAAGAGATGAAGACGCATACCGGGTTGCAAAAAAATACAAGGAGCTTTTCGGACCAGACCGCTACTACATAGAAATTCAAGACCACGGGCTAGACGAGCAAAAAGAAGTTGCTGTCAAGCTCATAAAACTTTCCAAAGACCTAGACATTCCGCTTGTTCTTACAAACGATGTTCATTACTGCAACAAGGACGACGCAGAAGCCCAGGACGCTTTAAGGTGCATTGGATTCAAGAAGCTTTTGGACGAGCCACATCAGACAATGGGCGGCGGAAGAAAAGAATGGTATTTAAAGACAGAACAGGAAATGTCAATTCTTTTTCCGAACTACCCGGAAGCAATGGCGAACACTATAAAAATCGCCAATATGTGCAACCTTACAATTCATCAGTACACAACCCCTGAACTAAAAGGCTGTCTTCCGCGGTTTTCTCTTCCAATCGAATTTCAAAAGCACGAAGACTACACGGAAAATCAGGACGACTATGTGAGATGCCTTGTAGAAAAAGGTCTTAGAGTGCGCTACCCGGAAATTACTCAGGCAATTAGGCGGCGGTGCGAATACGAGCTTGGAATTATCTTTAAGATGGGATTTTCTGGCTACTTTCTGATTGTTTGGGAATTTATAAACTGGGCAAAAGAACACGGCATTCCGATTGGTCCGGGACGCGGTTCAGGAGCAGGTTCTCTTGTCGCGTACTGCATGACTATAACAGACATTGATCCGTTCAGGTTCAAGTTGATTTTTGAGCGTTTCTTAAATCCAGAGCGCGTTTCCATGCCGGATTTTGATATAGACATGGACTTCGATTTTAGGCAGAACATCATTCAGCATACAAGAGAAACTTACGGAGAGCCGCAGGTCGGCCACATTGTAACGTTTGGAACATTAAAGCCTAAAAACTGCCTTGCTGACGTTGGACGAATCCTGAACATTCCGCTTTCGATTGTTACAAAAGTAAAAGCCTGCATTCCAGACAATCCAAAGGCAAAACTGAAAAACGCGCTTGAGCCGCCCACAGACAAATTTCCAGACGGCGGACAGCTTATTCCAGTCAGCGAAAATCCAGAGGCGACAATCGGACTTGATAAAAAAACTTTTGACCGCTGGATTGCTCTTTGCAAAAAACTTGAAGGCTTAATCAGAAACACAGGACTTCACGCTTCTGGAATGGTAATCGGACTTACAGCCCTTCCCGACTGGGCGCCAGTTTTCAAAGATCCAAAGACAGGCGAAGTTGCGGTTCAGTACACAATGGACATAATCGAGCCGTGCGGACTTGTAAAATTCGACTACCTTGGACTTAAGACGCTTTCTTTAATCCGCTATGCCGAAAACATAATCAACAAGCATAAAAAGCCAGACGAGCCGGAATTCAAGACAGAAAACGTAAGCGAAACAGATTCCGAGACATTCGACTTATTCTGCCGCGGAGACTCTGTTGCTATCTTCCAGTTTGAATCCCCGGGAATGCAGAAAATATTGCGCCAGTGCCAGCCAAGATGCGTAGAAGAACTTGTAGCCTTGAACGCGCTTTACCGCCCAGGTCCGCTTGACTACATTCCGCAATACATCGAAGGCAAATGGAAGCCTGAAACCGTTCACTATCCAGATCCATGCCTTGAAGGAATTCTAAAGGAAACTTACGGCGTTATGGTTTATCAGGAACAAGTTATGCAGGTTGCGCAGAAGATTGCAGGCTTTTCTCTTGGCGGCGCAGATATGCTTAGACGTGCCATGGGAAAAAAGAAACTTGAAGTCCTCATGGGCAAAAAAGTTGAATTTGAAGAAGGCGCAATAAAACAAGGCTACACAAAAGAGCATGCCGATGAAATTTTTGACATTATGGTGCCGTTTGCTGGCTACGGATTCAACAAGTCCCATGCGGCGGCTTACACAGTTCTTGCATACAGAACAGGCTGGCTTAAAACCCACAAAAAAGCTGAATTTATGGCGGCAAACTTAACCAACGAAATCACTTCCACAGACACGCTGCCAGAATACATTGAAGAAGCGCGCAAAATGGGAATTCCAGTTGATCCGCCGGACGTAAACCGCTCCGACTCAATCTTTGATGTTATCGACGGTCATATTGTGTTCGGTCTCAAGGGAATAAAAGGAATGGGCGAAGGAGCTGCAAGAGCTATTGTTGAAGAGCGCGAGGAAAACGGACCTTACAAGTCTTTTGTGGATTTCATTGAACGGCTAAGCAACAAGGACGTAAACAAAAAAGCCATAGAAGTTCTTATAAAAACTGGCGCATTTGACAACTTGGGGCAAAACCGCGCAACTCTTACCATGAACTTTGAACGCGTAATTGAATACGAAGACAAAAAAAATGCTTCCAAGGAATACGGACAGGCAAGCCTTTTTGAAGATGCCGGAATAAAAGAATTTGAAGACTTTAAGTTTGAAGAATGCGAAGACCTTCCCAAAATGGAACGTCTTAATATGGAAAAAGAACTCATAGGCTGCTTTGTTTCCGGGCATCCTTTGGACGACTATAAAACTGCAATAGAAACCTGCGCAACCTGCAACAGCGAAAATATCGAACGCTGGGCAAAAATAGACAAGGCGGAAAAAGCGTCTTTGGAAGCAAGCGGAAGATCATCTTGGCAGTCAAGAAATTCCGGCAAAACATACATTGCAATTGGAATGCTTCAGGATTTGAAAATCATAATGACTAAAAAAGGCAAGCAGATGGCGTTTGCAAAACTTGCCGACTACAAAGGAATTATTGACGTAACATTCTTTCCTACTGTTTGGGAAAAATATTCAAGCCAGATTGAAGCCGAAAAAGTTTATGCGTTTAAGGGTAAAGTTGACGGCTCACGGGAAGTTCCAAGTTTTCTTGTAGAAACAATTGAAGACATTGCAACATTGCAGCAAAAGGCAATTTCAAGCGTCCACATTCAGCTTGAGCAAGGTTTTTCTTCCGTAAAAGAAATTGCGCCGCTTAGAGATATTTTGTTTGGCGGAACGGGAACTTTGTTAGTATATTTTCATATAGAAATAGACGGAAAAACTTATGTTGTAAAGGCAAACACTCAGCTGACAGTTCCAAACACAAAGGAATATATAGACAGCCTAAAAGACATTTCCGGAGTTCAGGAAGTCTGGACTGAATAATGGCACAGGAGGTTTTTACGCCATGTTTATTTTAAGAATAATTTCAGCTTTTTTATCGCTATATTCTCTTTTATGCCTTTTGCGCATAATAATCACTTGGATTCCAAACTATTCATACAGCAAACCGGCAGACATTCTGGCTCAAATATGCGATCCATACATGAATCTTTTCCGCGGAATAAAATGGCTTAAGTTCGGAAGTTTTGACTTTAGCCCTGCGCTTGCGTTGTGCATTCTAGGCGCAGGCTCGCAGCTTTTTTCCAGTCTTGCAAACGGAGGCTACATTAACCTACAGATGATATTGGCAATGATTCTTGGAATATTTTTTTCAATTCTGTCATCGCTTATTTTCTTTATTATAATTCTTTTTGCAATAAGGCTCATTCTGATAATGATAAACAAGGATTTTTACAACACAAGCGGATTCATGGCAAATCAAATTGACAGTTCAATTTCGCCGATTGTCTATAGAATCGCAAGAACATTCGCGATGGGCAGGCGCATAACTTACAAAGCTGCATTAATAATTTCAATAATCGCTCTTTTAGTTTTGCAGTTTGCATTAAGAATTTTTCTTGCGTTTATTTTATCAATAATTTTGTAAATGATTCTTTCTGAACTTGGAGCCGCTGTAGAAACACTTTCCGGTGTAGGTCCTGCAGCGGCAAAAAAATTCGCCAATCTGAATATTTTCACAGTAGCCGATTTACTTTCTGTTTTTCCACGCGACTACGAAGACAGAACAAAACGGATTCAGCTAAGAGATTATGCAAATTTTCCAAAAGTCCACACAATATGCAAAGTAACGGCTCACCAGTGGTTTGGCTATGGAAAAATGAAAACCTTGAAAATTGCAATAACCGATGGAAGCGCAAACGCTTGGCTTGTTGCATTCAACCGAGACTTTCTTGCAAAATCTCTGCCAGAAGGAAGCATCATCGCCGTAACTGGAAAATTTGAAACAAAATACAACGAGCTTCAGTCTTCATCTTTTGAAGCTTCAAGAATTTCGTTCGACGGAAATTTATCGGACTTTGAAAATGTTCCAGTTCCAGACAGCACGGTAATTCCAATCTATCCGCTTACAGAAGGTCTCACGCAAAAAATCTACAGAAAAACTGTGGCGCAGGCGTTAAGACAATTCGCAAAAAACATAAGCAATGAAATTCCAGAGCAAATCATAAAAGAACGGAATCTTTTAAATAAAAGCGAAGCGATTCTTCTTGTTCATCAGCCGCAAACTTTGAATCAGGCGCAGGAAGCTAGAAAAACTTTAATTTATGAAGAGCTTTATCTTTTTGAATACAAAATGCTCGAACGCGCACTTATGCACCGCGGAATTTTGCCTTCGCAAGATTTTATTCCAGAAGCATATCCATATTTTTCTACGCCAGATTCAGAAACAGGGCTTGAGCAGATAGAAGGTGAATTTCAAAAAAGCCTTTCGCCGCGCCAAAAGAAAATTTTCAGTAGCTTGAATTTTGAGCTTACATTGGACCAGATGAATTCAATTTTAGAAATGAACCGCGACATTGACAAAAGCCAGACAGAATGCAACACAATGCTGAACGCTCCGCACAAACTTTCAAAGCCTCCATTTTCCATGCAGCGGCTTTTACAAGGAGATGTGGGCTCTGGAAAAACCCTTGTGTCTTTTTTTGTCTGCGCACGTACAATTGACTACGGCGGACAATGCGCAATTCTTGCTCCCACAGAACTTCTTGCCCGCCAGCACGCAGAAAACGCCGCAAGACTTTTAGAGCCAGCCGGAATAAGAACAGCATTTCTCACAGGAAATTTAAAAGCTTCTGGAAGGCAGCCTCTTTTAAATGCTCTTAGAGACGGAAACATTGACATTGTAATTGGAACTCACGCGCTTTTCAGCAAAAACACACAATATAAAAATCTTCAGCTTGCGGTAATAGATGAGCAGCATAAATTCGGAGTAACGCAAAGAGAATCGATAATTTCAAAAGGAAGAATTTCATTCAAGCACATGGCGCATTCACCAGACCTTTTAATGATGAGCGCAACACCGATTCCGCAGACATTGGCGCTAACTGCATTCGGCGACCTTGACATAAGCGTAATAAAAACCATGCCAAAAGGAAGGCTTCCTGTAAAAACTTATCTTACAGTTTTCGGAAATGAACGCAACGTCTACGAAGCCATAAGAAAGGAACTGAACGCAGGGCATCAGGCATATTTTGTTTACCCAAGAATCGCAGAAAATCCGCAGGCAGAGCAAACTGACAAAGCCTCATTAAAATCCGCAGAAGAAATGTTCGATTTTCTTTCAAAAGAAGTTTATCCGAATTTCAAATGCGCGCTTATCCACGGAAAAACTGACGATGAACAGCAAGCCGAAATACTAAAAAATTTTTCAAGAGGAAACATTCAAGTTCTTGTTGCAACAACAGTTGTAGAAGTCGGAGTCGATGTTCCAAACGCAACCTGCATCGCAATTGAACACGCTGAACGTTTTGGGCTTGCGGAGCTTCATCAGTTGCGCGGAAGAGTCGGGCGCGGAAAATTCCAGTCATATTGTTTTTTAACTTACAGCAAGAACATCACGGAAACTGGAATCTCACGGTTAAAGGCACTGCATCAAAGCAACGATGGATTTTTCATTGCAGAAGAAGATTTAAAATTGCGCGGTCCTGGAGAAGTCTTTGGAACAGCCCAGTCAGGATATTTTGCATTGAACATAGCTGACTTAAGCCGTGATAAAGAAATTCTTAAGACCGCACGATACGACGCTTTATGCCAGCTTAAGCAACATAATCCTTAAGAGAAATATCGCAGATTTTGTTTGCACGAATTTTTGCAATCGCGTGTTTTTCAATCTGGCGGACACGTTCTCTTGAAAGATTCATTTTTTCACCGACTTCTTTTAATGTTCTTTCGCCCTGACCATTAAGCCCATAGCGCATATTAAGAACTTCAACTGATTTTTTATCCAAACCAACGAAAGCTTTGTCAATTTCTGTTTTCAAAGAAGCATTGATGGCTGCATCTTCCGGCGTAAAAGTTCCAGCAGCAACAGTATCAACAAGCGCAGTATCAGAGTCGCCTCCAACAGGAGAATCCAAGCTTATCATTTCCTGTGAAATATTAAGCATCTCTCTTATGTGATGCTTTGTCATTCCAAGTTTGAGCGCAACTTCTTCAAGTTCTTCTTCCTCTGATTTTTTTCCATGCGGATTTACGCTGTGGCACGCTCTTTTTATTTCAGTAAGCTCAGCATCTTTATTTACAGGAAGACGAATCGGACGGCCAAAATCAACAATAGCTTTCATTATGCTCTGACGAATCCACCAGACAGCATAAGATATAAAATGGTAGCCTTTGCTTACATCAAAATGATCGAGCGCCTTCATAAGTCCAAGATAGCCTTCACTTATCAAATCTTCGTATTCAAGACCTTTGTTCAAATACTGTGAAGCAATTTTTATAACAAAGCGCATATTGGAAGTTAAAAGTTTATCTCTTGCAGCTTTGTCTCCAGCAGCAGCTTTTGTAGCAAGCTGAGTTTCTTCGTCATTTGTAAGAAGAGGAATTCCTTTTATTTCATTAAGATGAATCCTAACAACGTCTAAATCTTTTGATGAAACATTAGCCATTTTCTTGCCTCCAGTATGCTTTTATTTACTTAATAAATAGCATAAAACGTGCCAAGTTATATAAAAACAAGAAAAAAAACAAAATAAAAAAGTTTTTAGATTTCAATAGCAAAAAAATCTGATTTTAATGCGGTTTTCTAGCTTCCAAAAGGCATTTAAAACAAATAAGGCTGCATCAAAATGATACAGCCCATAAAGTGTTTCTTCAAAACGAGCCAAAATGACCCATAAAAAATAAAAAATTACTCTACAACAGCAATAATGTCGCAGTTTTTAAGAATGAGATAGTCTTCACCATCAATCTTAATTCCTGTTCCAGCATACTTATCATACAAAATTTTTTCACCAGGCTTTACAGTAATTTTTTCTTTTTCAGTTCCAGGTCCAACAGCCTCAACAACAGCCTGCTGAGTTTTTTCCTGTGCTGTGTCTGGAATAATAAGTCCGCCAGCTGTTTTTGTTTCTGCGGCAACCTGCTTTACCAAAACTCTGTCTGCCAATGGCTTTACTTTCATTTAAATCCTCCAAATCTATATTTGAAAATTTTTTAAAACTCTGAGCGGTCAACATAAATTAATTGCGCTCTTTTTTTATACTATAAAAATACAAATTTTTTACCTTAAAGTCAAATTCTATGGAAAATAAGTTTCATTTTTCCGCCTGAATTTTTTTCTGAAGCAAACGGACTTTGTTATTTTCAGAATCCAATGAAAGCGCGTATTTTAAAGCTCTTGAAGCTCCATATAAATTTCCCTGCTTCCATTCAAGTTGCGCAATCCTGAACAAAATTTCAGATTTTTCTTTTCCTTCAGATGATTTTGCAGAAGCAATGTTAAGCGAATTTAAAGCTTCTGGCAAACGGTCAACGCTAGCATATAAAACGCCAAGATTGACAAACGCATTTATAATTGAAGAATTTTTTGAAGATGAATTTAATGCGGCAATTCGGTTTCCGTAATTTTCCGCTATAAAATTGTAAAGAGAAATTCCAGATTTAAAGTTTCCCTTTTTGCAGGCAAACCATGCGCAAAGTTCACATTCCCAAAGCTCAAGATTTTCCGGTGAATCCTCAGGTAAAAAATCATACTTCGATTTGTAATACGAATCAAAAAGAGCTTCCGCATCCGGCTCAGAATTTTCATTCAAAAGAGAAAAAACACAATGTTTCAAAACAGATTCAGGATAAATATTTTCCGCAGAAACATTTTTTTCAAGCATAAGCCAAATATCAGAAACTGGCTTTTCAATTTTATCAAACTTATTTTTTTGAGTAACGAGCGCATCCTTTAAAACTAAGGCTTCGGAATTTTTGGAGGCAATAAGAGAATCAAGTTTTTCAAGAACGGAATCAAACGGCACAACCGGAACTTTGTCTTTTTTTTCCATGCTCAAAGTTTTTAGCCCGGCGTTTCTGATTTTTTGCGAAAGAAAATCTTCATGCTGATTTTTTATCTGATCAAGTGAAAATTCGCCAAGAGCCGCAAGCCCCGGCAAATAATCAGGAAAATTAACAGAAAGAAAATCAAGAAGCTTTTGCTCACTTTCAAAGTCGCTTTTACGCTTAGCAAACATCGCGCTGTTCATGTATATTTGCGGCGGAATTTCAGTGAAGTTCTGAATAAGACGTTGTCGAATTTTCTCAGAAGAATTTTCCTCGCCTTCAATATAAAATCCGTCCGATTCAAGAGAAAGAATTTCAGTCTTTGTGGACAAATCAGTTTTTTCTGCAAACGAGGTAAGTTTTGAGCTAGCTTCCAAAGCTGCAATGCTTTCCGCATAAAGTCCTGAATCAAAAAAAATGCAGCCCCAGAAAAGGCTTTCCCTGCTGCTTGAAATTTTATTTGGGTACAAAGCCACAGCGTTTTTAAATTCACCGCCACGCATAAAAATTGAAGCGGCATTAAAAATCCACAAGCTTTCATCCGAACCGTCAAAAGCATTTTTATACACAGAAATAAAATCAGGACTGCAAAAAATTTCTTTTATTTCTTCCGAACTTTTTGTTTCCACAGATTTATTTTTCTTTTTTTTGGAAACAGAATTGAATGCCGATTTTAAAACAGGCTCGCCATTTTCTATAGCAAGCAAGGCTTTCTTTAAAACGCATTCCGCATAAATTGAAGAATATTTGGAATCTTTTAAGCAAAGTGAAATTTGAAATGCTTCCTCAAGACGATTTTCTCTCAAAAGAAAATTCGCATACACGGCGGAAAGCTCAGGATTCTTAGGATTTCTTTTAAGACTTTTTTTTAAAACACGTTCTGCTGATTTTGTTTCACCAAGAAAAAAATACCTCTTTACAATTCCAAGATATTCATAGGAAGCATAGGCTTTTTTTTCAAGTTTTTTTAAGGATTTTAAAGCATCTTCCGCGGAATTCTGAGAAACAGCGGCATCAACAGAATCCAGCACAGAAATAAAAGATGAACCTTCAGAATGAGAAGAGCATGAACAAACTAAAACTGCAGCCAAGCAGCACAAAGCCGCAACGCAGATTGATTTTTTGCTCACGCTACCTCTTCTTTGCTGATTGTATCAAGAATTGCATTTATAAATTTAAAAGAATCGTCTGTTCCGAATTCTTTTGAAATTGCAATAGCCTCATCAATAATTATTGTGGGCTTTAATTCCTTTTGATAAAGCAATGCAAAAACGCTGATACGCAAAATGGAAAGTGTAACTCTGTTCAAGCGGTCAAAATTCCAATTCGCAGTCAAATGCGCCTTTATTTTTTCATCAATTTCCTGAATATGATTTATTGTTCCTGAAATCAGCAAACGGGCAAAATCATAAGACTCCGCCCTCGACTGAGAAAAGTCTTCAGTTTCAGAATTTTCCGTTAAAGTTTCGGGCAGAACAAATTTTCCGCTTGAATTATTTTCAGAATCTTCTTTAAGCCATTCAAGCTTCAGTAAATCTTCAAGAGATGCCTTGCCGACATCATAGGAATAAAGAGCCTGAACCGCAAAAATACGACCGTTTCTTCTGGACACAACAAACTCCTATTGCCAATTAAGGAGCTTTTTAAGAGCATCGCCAGTTTTTTTGCGGTCAACATTTGAAGGAATGTCAAGCGATTTTGAAATTTCCTGTGCGGCTTCTGTAAAATACTGGCTTTGCTTTTGAGAAGTAATGTTGCGCTTTAGATAATCATAGACAGTAACAGTTGTTTCTGGCTGAACAACATCGCTAATTGAAAGCATTTTTGCATCATACTTTTTTAGAACTGCATAAAACTGAAAATCGGAAGCAGTTTCTGTAACTTCAGAAAGATAGCCTGCGGATTTTCCAAAAAGCTCGTTAAGTTTGTCAATTGACCATCCAAGCTGCTGAGCCTGCTGAGCTGTTTTTGCAACTGTAATGTCGCCAGCTCTATAATTAGTTCCGTTTTCGTTTGAATTTTTAATTTCTTCAGATTTTTTTGAATCGCCTTTATATTTGTTTCTTAAGTCTGTTGCCAAAGCACGGGCCGCCATATCATTGCTTCCCTTTGGAACCATAACAAGGAAAAGTTTCATCATATCGTTCCAAACAAAAGTTGACTTGTTCATTTCATAAGCGTTGCGGATTTCTTCATCAGTTGCTGCCACCGCTTGAATCTCAGACTGTTTTTTTGAAAATACATACTGCTGAATAATAAGCTGATTTTTCAAGTAAGCCTTGTATTCTGACTTTGACATTCCGCTATATTCTTTTATATAGTCATCCAAAGATTTTCCAGTCTGTTTTTTTATCAAATCTTCAAGCTGAGCTTCTGAAACACGAGTTCCAAGCTGCTGGCTAAATGTATTCAAGAATGCATCGTCAACCTGGCTGTCTGTAACAGAAAGACCTTCTTTTGCCGCTGCCTGAGTTATCAGTTTTTCAGCAATAAGATTTTCCAAAAGAGCCTGCTTTTGCTCAATAGGAAGAGATTCCATTCCGTACTGCTTCTGAATGAAACTTGCGCGTGTCTTTAACTGCTTTACAGTAATTGTTTCTGATTTATTAAGTTTTACAACTGCAAGAGGCTGCAAGTCACTTTGAGCAAAAGCTCCGAATGCAGCAAAAAAAATCAATAATCCAATAGAAAATTTTTTCATGAAAATTCATCCTTTATAATTCATTTATTAATAAACAGTTATTATTCAGTTCGGTTACACAGTTATTTTTCCAGCGGAAGACCACCGGAAATTACAGCCCTGATTCTGCGCACTCCTGCGGAAGATGACTGTTCCTTCTGGATTTTGAATTCGCCGATCTGTGCCGTGTGCTGGACGTGCGGCCCGCCACAAACTTCCTTGCTGAACCAGTTGTTCTTTTCGCCGATTGTGTAGACTTTTACATCTTCACCATATTTGTTCGTAAACAGGGCGCGCGCACCTTCAGCCTTCGCCTTTTCAAGAGGCATAACTTCCATTGTAACAGGCAAATCTTTTTTAATCTGCTCGTTCACAATGTCCTCGACCTTCTGGATTTCCTCTTTTGTCATCGGACGGTCGAACGTGAAGTCAAATCTCATACGCTCATTCGTGATGTTCGAACCTTTCTGCGCGACTTTGTCTCCAAGAACATTGACAAGCGCCTGCTGAAGCAGGTGGGTTGCCGTGTGATATTTTGTGGTTGTGTCCGACTGTTCGGCAAGTCCGCCTTTTGCTGCTCCAGCATCCTGAGTTTTTGAAGCCTCCTGATGCTTGCGCTCCGCTTCCTTGAATCCCTCTACATCAACGGTGAATCCATTTTCAGCTCCGAGTTCCTGTGTAAGTTCAAGCGGAAAACCGAATGTGTCGTAAAGCCTGAATGCGATTTTACCTGAAATTTCCTTCTTGGGATTTTTCATCAGATTCGGAAGAAGCTTCTGGAATTCCGCCTCGCCCTTGCGCAATGTGTCGCGGAATTTGTTTTCTTCCGCGGAAAGCTCCGTAAAGATTTTTTCCTTGTTCTGCTCAAGCTCCGGATATGCGCACTTGAAATTCTCGATTACTGCCTGCGCGATTTCCGCAAGGAAATTTTTTTCGATTCCAAGCTTCATTCCGTGGCGGACTGCACGGCGGATCAGGCGGCGAAGAACGTAGCCCGCACCGACATTTGAAGGAGAAACGCCTTTCTGGTCGCCAAGAATAAAAACCGCCGAGCGTGAATGGTCTGCGATAATGCGGACACTTCTGTCCTTTTCCTCATCCGTGCCGTATTTATAGGAAGAAAGTTCCTCGATTTTTGCAATGATTGGCTGGAAAACTTCTGTAAGATAAACAGAGGTTTTTCCCTGCAAGATACAGTTTGTGCGCTCAAGCCCCATTCCTGTGTCAACATTTTTCTTTGGAAGTGGAACAAGAGTCTTTTCGTCAATGCGGTTATACTGCATAAAAACATTGTTCCAGATTTCCATCCAGTTTTCGCTGTCAGTTCCTTTGTTTGAGCCGGCAGGCGGAAGTCCTTCTCCAACCCAGTAGAAAATTTCAGTATCAGGACCGCACGGACCTGTCGGACCTGCTGCCCACCAGTTGTCGCTTGCAGGAAGATATGCGATTTTGTCTTGTGGCATTCCGTTTTCTTTCCAGTAAGTTGCAGCTTCTTCGTCGCGCGGAGCATTTTCATCACCGGCAAAAACTGTAACAGAAATTTTCCGCGGATCAAGACCGAGCCATTCTGGACTTGTAAGAAATTCGTAGGAAAATCCGATTGATTCTTTCTTAAAATAATCGCCCAAAGACCAGTTTCCAAGCATTTCAAAACAAGTAAGATGGCTTGGATCGCCAACTTCATCTATATCACCTGTGCGGATGCATTTCTGATAATCTGTAAGGCGTGTTCCGGCCGGATGTTTTTCTCCCAAAAGATACGGAACAAGCGGATGCATTCCGGCAGTTGTAAAAAGTACGGAAGGATCATTTTCTGGAATCAAAGACTGGCCTGAAATTTCAACATGGTTCTTTGATTTAAAAAATTCAATGTATTTTGAACGTAACTCGTTTGCAGTCATAGCAATCAATAGTAAAACTAAATACTTAAATAGTCAATTGTGGATTCATGCTCCGCTAAAAATCAACGAAGCATGAATTTTTCATTTTTTAACAGGAATCAGTTTGTTCCAAAAATTCTGTCGCCAGCATCTCCGAGACCTGGACAAATATATGCGTTTTCGTTCAGGCAACGGTCAAGATGCCCAATGTAAAGTTTTACATCGGGATGCGCTTTTGTTAAAACTTCAACACCTTCTGGGGCTGCAATTATGCACATAAATTTTATGTTTTTTCCGCCACGCTTTTTTATAAAATCAACTGCGGAAACAGCAGAACCTCCAGTTGCAAGCATTGGATCAACAATTACAATTTGACGCTGCTCAAGAGAATCCGGCATTTTGCAGTAATATTCTTCAGCTTGATGAGTTTTTTCATTGCGGCTCAAACCGATATGTCCGACTTTTGCGGAAGGAACAAGAGTCAGCATTCCATTCATCATTCCAAGACCAGCGCGAAGAATCGGAACAACAACAAGTTTTTTTCCAGAAAGCATCGGTGTTTTGCAAATTTCAATTGGGGTTTTTACTTCAACATCTTCTACAGGAAGATCTCGCAAAGCTTCGTAGCCCATTAAAACTGCAATTTCTTCAACAAGTTTTCTGAACTCATTTGTTCCAGTTTTTTCATCACGGAGCATTGAAATTTTATGCTGAATCAGCGGATGATTTAAAAAAACTACATTTTTATTTTCCATAAATTACTCTTTTTCCGAAGCCTTCTTTTCAGGCAAAAGCATATTCAAAATTATTCCAACCAAAGCTCCAGTTGCCAAGCCGGAAAGTCCGAGAGTTAGTCCGCCGATGTGAATATTCACAGCTCCTGCGGAACTGTATTTTATTCCGATTGAAAGAACCAGAATTAACGCTGCGATAATTACGTTGCGTGAATTTTTAAAATCAACTTGGCTTTCAACAATGTTTCTTACACCGACTGCGGAAATCATTCCGTAAAGCACAATTGAAATTCCGCCGCAAGTTGCAGCTGGCATCGCGCTTATTAACGCTGCAAACTTTGGAGAGAACGAAAACAAAATTGCAATCACTGCCGCAATTCTGATTACACGAGGATCGTAAACTCTTGACAAAGTAAGAACGCCGGTGTTTTCGCCGTAAGTTGTGTTCGCAGGCGCGCCGAAAAGTGAAGCTACAAGAGTTGCAAGTCCGTCCCCCAAAAGTGTTCTGTGAAGTCCGGGATTTTCAAAATAATTTCTGTTTACAGTTGATGAAATTGCGGCAATGTCTCCGATGTGCTCCATCATAGTTGCAATCGCAATCGGAACAATCGTAACTATAGAAGTTATAATTAATGAAGTGTCGGGATTTTCAAAAATTGCAAAAACTGTGTTTTCTTTTAAAACTGGAAGTCCAATCCAAGCCGCGTTTTTTACAGAAGTAAAATCAACTTCGCCAAGTATTCCTGCAAAAACATAAGAAACAACAGCCGCAAGAAGAATCGGAATAATTTTTATCATTCCCTTTCCCCAGATAACGCAAGCAACAATTACAAGAACCGCTGAAAAAGCAACAAGCCAGTTCCTCGAGCAATTGTCTACTGCCGACTGTGAAAGTGTAAGTCCAATCGAAATTATAATTGGACCTGTAACAACCGGCGGAAAGAAGCGCATTACTTTTTTTACACCGAAAACTTTTACAAGAACAGCAAGCAGAAAATACAAAGCCGCAGAACAAGCAACGCCAAGACACGCATAAGGCAAAAGATGTTTTTCACCGTTCGGGGCAATTGTCATGTAGCCTGCAAGGAATGCAAATGACGAGCCTAAGAAAGCCGGAACTTTTCCTTTTGTAAAAAAGTGAAATATAAGAGTTCCGATTCCAGCAAACAAAAGCGTAGAAGAAACGCTAAGCCCCGTAAGCTGCGGAACAAGAACTGTTGCGCCGAACATTGCAAACATGTGCTGAACACCAAGTGCAAGCATTCTAGGCTTTCCCAAAGTGCGCGCATCATAAACCGCATTTAAATTATCATTAGACATTTTTACTCCTGAGATTAAGCTTCTGCTTTCTTATGTTTTCTAAGAAAAAACAAAAATCCAGCAATTACTGCCATTCCGAACAAAATAGGAAGAATCGGATTTTTTACAAGTCCGGCAATCAAATAGCAGACAAAAGAAACACTTGCAACAGAAAGCGCGTAAGGAAGCTGAGAATTAACATGGTTCACGTGAACACATTCCGCACCAGCACTTGCCATTATAGTTGTATCAGAAATTGGAGAGCAGTGATCACCGCAAACAGCTCCTGCCATGCACGCTGAAATTGAAATAATCATAAGATTGTAATCACTTCCATTGAAAACAGCGACTACAATCGGAATAAGAATTCCAAATGTTCCCCAGGAAGTTCCAGTTGCAAAGGCAAGAAAAGCTCCGATTACAAATATAATTGCAGGAAGGAAATTCAGCATTCCAGAAGCATAAGTTTGAACAAATGATGAAACAAATTCTTTTGAGCCAAGACTATCTGTCATGGATTTCAAAGTCCAGGCAAGTGTCAAAATCAAAATGGCAGGAACCATGGCTTTAAATCCGTCTGGAATACAAGACATACAGTCTTTAAAGCTCAAAACGCGGCGCAAAACAAAAACAATCAAAGTCAAAATCAGCGCGCCAAAAGAACCGTACATAAGTCCAACGGAAGCATCGCAGCCAGAAAAAGCCGCAACAAATCCGCGGTGATCTTCGCCTGAAGCAAAAAATCCGCCGGTATAAATCATTCCGATTACACAGAAAACGATAAGCGAAATAATCGGGAACACAAGATCCAAAACTTTTCCTTTTGCAGCCGGAAGTTTTTTCTCTTCAAGTTCATCAGAAGAAGATGAAGATACCGCAGCTTCAAAACCTTTCATAGGACCAAAGTCAACTCCGGAAATAACAATTGCAAAAAGAGCAAAGATTGTAAGAAGCGCGTAAAAATTATAAGGAATCGCTTTTATAAAAAGCTGAAATCCGTCCTCGCCTTCAACAAATCCTGTTACTGCCGCAGCCCAAGAACTGATAGGCGCAATAATACAAACCGGAGCCGCAGTTGAATCAATAAGATAAGCAAGTTTTTCTTTTGAAACTTTGTATCTATCTGTAATCGGGCGCATTACGCTTCCAACTGTGAGGCAGTTAAAATAGTCGTCAATGAAAACAATTATCCCAAGAAAAATAGTTGCAATCTGCGCATTCTTTTTTGACTTTATGCGTTTTTTTGCCCATTCACCAAAAGCAGCAGAACCGCCTGCCTTGTTCATAAGCGCAACCATTATTCCAAGAATAACAAGGAAAATCAAAATTCCAACATTATAAGAATCAGACAGAGAACCTACGAATCCGTCTTTAAAAACGTGATTTATTGTTCCTGCAAAACTGAATCCTGAATAAAAAAGACCGCCAATTAAAATTCCGATGAATAAAGAAGAATAAACTTCCTTTGTTATAAGCGCCAGACAAATTGCCACGACTGGCGGAACTAAAGACCAAAATGTTCCTATCATTTTTCTTCCTCTTTCTTAAATTCAGTTTCAAGCGGTTCTGAAATTCCGCAGTTTTCAAGTTTCTGAAAAACTTTTATTGCATACTCAACTACATCCAAAGAAGTTGCAGAACAATAAGTTTTTAAATTTGTCAGTTCTTTTATTACCTGAACATTTGTCATAGAAACCTCCTATCTATAAAACAAATTTTATACAGCAGTAAGTTCCTGCATGAATTTCAAAACTTTATCAGGGCAAGAGGAAACGCAGGTTCCACAACTTGTACATTTTGAATAATCAATCGCAGGAATTCCAGAGGAAAGATCAATGCACTGCTCAGGACATTTTTTTGCGCAGATTCCGCATTTAAAGCATCCGGCAGAACAGTCTTTTCTAATCTGAGGCTTATTGTCGTTATGACAAGAACAAAGCGCAACAGGACCTTTTACTTCGATATTTGTAATGCTGAAAAGTTTTTTAGGACAAGCCTTTGCACATTTTCCGCAACCAACACATTTTGAATAATCAACATGAGGAAGCCCGTCATTTCCCATTGACAATGCGCCAAACGGACAAGAAGAAACGCAGTCTCCAAGGCCAATGCATCCAAAAGCACACAACTTTGTTCCATTTATAGAAAGCTGGGCGGCTTTGCAAGTTTGAACGCCATTGTAAATTCCTTTTGTTCCAGCGCATTCATTTGTTCCATGGCAAGCAAGAACAGCAGCCTTTTTTGCAGAATCAGATTCATCTCCTGACAAGCCTAAAATTTTATTTAATGCCGCTGAAACAGACGGTCCGCCTGCAACACATCCATTTGCAGGAGCTTCGCCTTTTACAACAGCAACAGCAAACGAATCGCAGCCAGCATATCCGCAGCCTCCGCAGTTAGCGCCGGGAAGAGCTTCTCTTGCCTGGGAAACTTTTGGATCAACTTCAACTGAAAATATTTTTTTAAAAAGCCCTAGAAGCGTGCCAAGAATAAAACCAATCAGCAGAGCAATAACAACTGTTAAAATAATCGTATTCATAAAGTTCCTCCACTGAATTATTTTATAAGACCTTTAAAGCCTAAAAACGCAAGACTCAAAAGTCCGGCAGCAACATAAAGAATTGGAGTCCCTTTGAAAGCTTCAGGAATTTTTGCAATTTTAATTCTGCTTCTTACCCCCGACATAACCACCATGCTCAAAAGAAATCCGCAGGCTGTTCCAAAAGCATAAACAATGCTCTGTAAATAATTGTAGTCTTTGCTTATGCAGTTTATTGTAACACCAAGAACCGCACAGTTTGTTGTAATCAGCGCAAGATAAACGCCCATTGAAGAATAAAGTCCAGGCGCGGATTTTTTCAGATAAAATTCAACAAGCTGAACAAGAGAAGCAATTACAAGAATAAAAAACAACGTTTGCAAAAATTCCAGTCCAAGCGGAATCATCACAAATTTATACAAAGGCCAAGTAACAACAGTTGCAAGAATAATAACAAAAGTCGTAGCAAGTCCCATTCCAGAAGCCTTGCCAGTTTCAGCAGTCATTCCGATAAAAGGGCAGATTGCCAAATACTGAATAAAAACAACGTTGTCAACAATTGCTGACTTTATAAAAAGCTGAATCATATCAGTCATTTTGCAGCCTCCTTTCTATTTTTTAAAGCCTGAACTGCCGCTCCAAGAAGTCCAAAAACAATGAAGCCGCCAGGCGCACTGTTTAAAATTCCAATTCTGTATGCTTCAGGAATAAGCTCAAGTTTTACAGAAGTTCCAGCCATCAAAGTTCCGCCGCCAAAAAATTCACGCACAAGAGAAATCACAACAAGAACACAAGTATAGCCAATTCCCATTCCGAGCGCATCAAGAATAGAATTTCCGACATTGTTCTTTGAAGCAAAAGATTCAACGCGTCCCATGATAATGCAGTTTACAACAATCAGCGGAAGAAAAACTCCCAGCGCATCGTACAAAGATTCAACATAAGCTTGAAGCACAAACTGAACAATAGTTGTAAACGCCGCAATAATAATTATAAAAATTGGAAGGCGGATTGCGTTAGGAATACATTTTCTAAAAATGCTGATTACAAGTTCGCTCATAAGAAGAACAAACGTCATGCTCATTCCCATGCCAAGTCCGTTAAAAATACTTGTTGTAACTCCAAGAGAAGAACACAAGCCAATATTTAAAACCAAAAGCGGATTTTCCTTTAAGAAACCGTTTGTAAAAATTTGAAGCTGCTTGTTCATATTAATTAAACTCCTGACCATCAAGAACTTTCAAAAGACATTCTGTTCCTGCGGAAATAAGATTGCCAATGCCAACGCTAGTTATTGTTGCTCCAGAAATAGAATCAAAAGTCTGACCGGCAACAAATCCGTCTTTAGCATTTTTTCCTTCAAATTGTCCATAAAATGTTTTTCCGTTTGCAAGCGTAAAAGTCGAATCATTTGCCTTTAAGCCGAATCCAGGAGAATCCGTAAGTTCCAAAAACTGCAAGCCTGTAACAGTTCCGTCGGATTTCATTCCAACCATGATTGTGCCTTTGTCATAAGTCGGACCTGTAACTTGGGCAACTCCGCCAATTACATTTTCACCTTGTTTTGCAATAAAAATATTTTGTATTGTAATAGAAGAATTTGAAGCTGGAGGAAATGAATCAACGGCTTCAAAAGAATCAGCATCTTTTACAACAGCTTTCATTGCGGCATTCGCTTTGTTAAGTTTATTCTGCGCAATCCGCCCGTAAGTAAAATTATTTACAATGGCAAGAACTGTGCAAGCCGCCATTGCATAAACCGCAAGGACAATTCCAAGCCCAAGCATTTCCAAGACTGAATTTTTCTGGCTCATTTTTCAGCCTCCGCGTTTTTTTTCTGTTCTAAAGGAACTGCATTTGAAATATCAAAGTCCTGTATTATTTTTTTTGGAGCAGGCTTTCTGTTTCCCTTTTTTCCGTAGCCATATTTTCTTGCAGAAAGATTATTCAAGAAAGGCGCAACAGCATTCATAATCAAAATGCTAAACATTACACCTTCTGGGTATCCACCAAATTTTCTTATCAAGAAAGTTATAAGTCCGCAGCCAAAGCCAAATACAAGCCGGCCTTTTTTTGTAACAGGAGCAGTTGAATAATCCGTAACCATAAAAGTCGCTCCGAACAAAAGTCCTCCACTCAAAAGTGCAAAAAGAACATCTCCTCCGGAAACAAATGTGCAGACAGCAACAGTTCCAATCATAGCAACAGGAGCTCTCCAGTCGATTATTTTTGTAAAAGCAAGGAAAGCAAATGAAAGCAAAATCAAAAGAATTGAAGTTTCGCCAATACAGCCAGCCCGGTTTCCAAAAAAGTATTGAAGATAAACAGAACTGTCTGCAACGAATGAACCAGCCTTAACTTGACTCAAAATTGTCGCGCTTGAAATTGCATCTGTTGCCGGATTAAACCAAGACGCACCCAAAGCAACTGGAAAACTTATGAACATAAAAGCTCGTCCAGTAAGAGCCGGGTTAAAAACGTTGCTTCCGATTCCTCCAAAAAGTCCTTTCGCAATAACAATGGCAACCAACGCGCCAAGAACTGTCATCCACAAAGGCGTTGTAGACGGAATTACAAGAGCAAGCAAAACTCCCGTTACGCAGCAAGACAAATTTGAAACAACAATTTTTTGACGTGTAATTTTCTGAAACAAAAATTCAAAAACAAAACAAGAAGCAACAGAAACAAGAATTGTCGCCAAAGCAGGAAGTCCAAAAACAATAACGCCATAAACACATTCAGGAAGCAGCGAAATCAAAACCGCAAGCATTATTTTTTGAGTTGAAAGTCCGGCTGTGAAATGCGGACTAGAAGAAAGAAACATTTTATTTTCAGAGTTCATTTTTTTACAGCCTCCTTTGCTTTTGCCGCCGCAATCTGTTCTCTTACAATGGACTTTCCAATTCTGAAACGCTGAACAAGTCTGACATTTGCAGGACAAGCATAAGCGCAACATCCGCATTCAATGCAGTCCATAAGGCCAAGTTTTTTAGCATTTGAAATATTTTCAGCCTTAAGTTCACGAACCATAAGAACCGGGCTTAAATGCATTGCGCAGACAGACACACACATTCCGCATCCAATGCACTGCTCTTCATCAACAAGATAAGTTTCATCTTTTGTGAGGAAAGTAATTCCGCTTGTTCCTTTTGCAACTGGAAAATTCATATCAGGCATAGCAAAGCCCATCATCGGACCGCCGGAAATAATTTTTACAGCCGAATTTTCTTTTAAAGAAAAATATTCAGGAGACAAATCTGAAATCACTGTTCCAACTGGAACTTTTAAGTTGCATGGATTTTCTACTGCGCCGCCGGAAATTGTAAGGCTGCGTTCAATCAAAGGTTTTCCAAGCCTGAAAGCATCGCTTATCGCGCAGACAGTTCCAACATTTGAAATAATCACGCCAGCATCGGCAGGGAGTTTTCCAGAAGGAATTTCAACGCCAAGGCAAGAAGAAACTATAAATTTTTCAGAACCCTGCGGATATTTCGTTTTGACAAGCATAACACAAATATCGTCAGCGTAGCCTTTTTCAACTATAATTTTTTCAAGGGAAGGTTTTATGTAAGCCTTGTTGTCTTCAAGCGCAATTATTCCCGCCGCGCCAACAAGATTCAAAATTATCGCAAGTCCATCTATAAGTTTTTCCGGAGTTTCAATCATCGTCCGCTCATCGCAAGTAAGATAAGGCTCGCATTCTGCAGCGTTGACCAAAACATAATCAATTTCTTTGTCTTCCGGAGGATTTAGTTTTACGTGCGCAGGAAAAGACGCGCCGCCCATTCCTACAATTCCGGCTTCTTTTATCCGCTCAAGAACTTTTTCTTTTCCGCATGTAAACGGATCTAGCGGATCCATAAATTCAACATTATCCGAACCGTCAGCCTCGATAACAATGCAAGGCGCAGTCATTCCGCCAGTAACAGTAAAATTCTGAATCTTCTTTACTTTTCCTGAAATAGAAGAATGAACGGGCACTGACATGAATTTTTCACCCGAAGCAATTTTCTGTCCTTTTGCAACAGAATCTCCAACTTTTACGAGCGGAGTGTTTGGAGCGCCGCCCATGGTGATTGGAATCGTAACCGTTTTAGAAGAAGGAAACGCCTCTTTTATCGGACATTTATTTGTAAGCTCCTTCATTTCCAACGGAAAGATTCCGCCTTTAAAAGTGTGTGTTTTCATGGAAACAATTTTACTATAGAAATCGCAAAAAGTCGATAATTTCAAACAACGAATTCCAATTTTGAAATCCGCTGAAAATCTATACAGCAAAAATTTTAGCTAAAGAATCAAATCAACAGTCTGAGCATCACTGGCTTTTATTAAGTCTGAAGGAGAAAGCGCAAGCTGAAGTCCTCGGATTCCTGCGCTCACATAAACTTTGTCATAAAGCAAAACAGTTTCGTCAATAAAAGTTCTGTATTTTCGTTTCATTCCAATAGGAGAACATCCGCCACGGATATATCCTGTAAGCGACAAAAGTTCCTCCGGCTTAACAGGATGAACTTCTTTTGCGCCACAAGCTGCTCTGGCTTTTTTTAAATTGATTTCATAAACCGCGCTCTGGCAAAAAACAACAGTCTCTTTTGAATCAGTGCGCATGACTATTGTTTTAAAAACGCATTCAGGATTTATTCCGAGTTTTTCAGAAAGTTCCATGGCCGCTCCCTTATGAAGCAAATGTTCTCCGTCATCGTCGTACTCTTTTGTTTCATAAGGAATTTTTAAACTGTCCAAAATGCGCATTGCATTTGTTTTTTTCATTTTAGTTATTTTGGCGCGCTAGTATTTGTTACATAAGTTCCGTTTTTTGCAAACAAAGAAATTGTATCGATTCTTTGCTTCCAATATTCAGCTTCACTTTTTGTTGTATAAGGTCCGACTCTTACACGGTAATGAAGAACGCCTTTTGCATCTGTAAAAGTGAACACTTCGCATGGAATTTTATTTGACTCAAGAATTCCTCTGGCTTCATCAGCATTTTTTGTTGTCGTGTAAGAACCAGCCTGAACCCAAAATCTGTCTGAAACTTTTTTTGCCAAAGCAGATTTTGAAGCAGAAACTTGAGCTGATTTTTTTGGAGCTGAAGAAACTTGCGAAGAACTTTTTGAAGAAGCTGATTTTTTATTGCTAGATGCAGAAGCTTTTGTTGAAGAAACTTGCTTTTCAACTACAGGAGAAGTTTTTTCAACATTGCGGTGAACAGCATTTGTTTCTCTAATTGCAGTTTCAGCAGCCTTATTCTGGGCTGTAACATTGCTAGATGCAGAAGCAGTGTTCTTCAATGCATTCAAGTCAATTGTTGTAGTTGAAGAATCTCCAACATTGTAAACGCTTGTGTTGCCTGTAGAAATAACAGTAACATTGTCTGTCTGCGCAATTTTTGAATCAGAATTTTCAATGGAAGTTTTTCCTTCCGCAGGAGTTTCAATATTTGAAGTTACAGAAGAGTTATTTACTTCCGCAGGATTTATACTGCTTTCTATAGCAGGAGGCTCGCTCGGAAAATCAATTTCATTTGAAAACGATTCAGCGTGTTTTTGCTGTGCAGTTTCTGGAGACATCCAAACTGAGCCCGCAGAACGCTGATAAAGAGCAGTTGTATTTTTTTTAGCTTCAGACGCATAAAGAATTACAGCGGCACCAAGCACAACTGATAAAAAAATTCCAGCCGCAAGTACAATCCAAATAGTTCTTTTCTGTTCCATAATTTTATCCCCTGCCAGCTTTCAAAAATAAAACAAAAAGCCGGTATTCCATACAAAGAATATCGGCATTAAAAAAAAGATATTTAGAAGAAAATTTAAGTTTAAAAAGCCTACTGACACTTAAAAATCACACGTTCAATTTTTTTTTGGAGTGAAGAAATATTTCCGCAGTTTACGATTCTAAAAATTTCAATTCCAGTTTTTTTATATTGGCTGAACAAAAATCTTTGAGAAAAAAATCTTTCAATAATCTGAAGCGACTTCAGCCTGTCTCGTTTTTTGGCACGAAAAAATCTGATAAAAGCAGGACAATCAATAAAAAAAATTTTTTCAACTTTTTTCATTGCATTCACTTTGTACAAAACTGTCGCATTGACCACAACATTTTTTTTAGAATTTTCATCTATGAAATTTTCCAAAACTGAATTTATATACGGAAAAACAATATCCTCCTGTTTTTTCACAAGCGCTTTGTCTTTAAATATAAGCTGACCAAGATTTTTCCTGTTGATTTTTCCATCTTGACTTAAAAGATGAATTTTATTTTTCTGCGCCAAAGAAGAAAATTCCTCAAGAATTTTTTCCTTGCAATTTTCAACTGCGTCATGGCCGATTAAATCTGCGTCAATCGAAACAAATCCCATTTTTTCAAGAATTGAACTTGCCGCATTTTTTCCTGCCGCCATCGGACCTGTAACACACAAAACCATCAGTGGAACTCTCCCCAGTTTTTTCCGCGCTCAATACTCACCCGCAGAGGAATTTTCAATTGAACAGCATTTTCCATTTCGCGCTGAATAATTGAAATTGCATTTTCCGCATTGTCTTCCGGGCATTCAAAAATCAATTCGTCATGAACCTGCAAAAGCATCTTTGCGCCTGTACTGGATTTTTCCAAGGCAGACTGAACTTTTATCATCGCAGTTTTTACAATATCAGCCGCGCTACCTTGAATCGGAGTGTTTATTGCAATTCTTTCAGCGCCCTGAAGCACAATCTTGCTTGAGCTTTTTATTTCTGGAATATAACGTCTGCGTCCAGTAATT
Organism: Treponema sp. UBA753; assembly: GCF_002297325.1. Lineage (NCBI taxonomy): Bacteria > Pseudomonadati > Spirochaetota > Spirochaetia > Treponematales > Treponemataceae > Treponema > Treponema sp. UBA753. Next base: position 27,353 of record NZ_DBKJ01000081.1, read on the forward strand.
GTTTCAACATAACCGGTTTCTCTTGCCATACGTTTTGTTTCATCAAGAAATTTTTTAACATCGGAATACGTTGAAAAATATTGGTCAATAAAATTTTTTGCTTCTGTCCGGCTTATGTTCAATTCATTTGCAAGTCGAAACGCGCTCATTCCGTACATAACTCCAAAGTTCACAGTCTTTGCAAAGCGACGCTGTTCTGGCTTCACCTGCTCTGGAGAAATTCCGTAAATCAAAGCGGCTGTGGATTTATGAACATCAATTCCATTTATAAAGGCAGAGCAAAGATTTTTATCGCCGCTCAAATGCGCAAGCACAACAAGTTCAATTTGAGAGTAGTCTGCAGAAATAAGAACTGTTCCCGGTACAGCAGTAAACGCAGAACGAATTCTTCTTCCAGATTCATCACGCACAGGAATGTTCTGCAAATTTGGATCTCGACTTGAAAGGCGGCCTGTGGCAGTTCCCGTCTGCAAAAAAGAAGTATGGATTCTTCCATTCTTATCTGCAAGCAAAGGCAGTGCCTCCACATAAGTGCTTTGAAGTTTTGTGTACGACCTGTAATCAAGAATCATTTTTGGAAGAGGGTCGTTTGTAGAAAACACAAGTTCTTCAAGAACAGCAGTGTCTGTACTGTAACCAGTTTTTGTTTTTTTGCCATGAGGAAGATTGCGTTTTTCAAACAAAATTTCCTGAAGCTGTTTTGGAGACGCAATGTTAAATTCGCAGTCTGCCTCTTTGTAAATTTCTTTTTCTTTTTCTGAAATCAAAACTGCAAGTTCATCTTTATACTCGTTCAGTTTTTTCTTGTCCAAATGAATTCCTTGAATTTCCATGGAAACAAGAATCGGAAGAACTTTCATTTCCATTTCATAAAAAAGTTTTTCAAGATTTGATTTTTTAATTTCATCTTTTAAAAGATAATAAAGCTGCAATGTAAAATCAGAATCTTCCGCGCCGTATTTAAAAGCCTTCTCCAAAGGAACATCTGCAAAAGTCTGGTTTTTCTGAACAATGTCCTTGAACTCAATTCCTTTAAGCCCCAGTTTTCTTTCCGCAAGATATTCAAGGCCGTAAGGAGATTTTCCAGAAGCAGCAGGATTCAAAAGCCAGGCGGCAATCATCGTGTCAAAAATCTTACATTCAGTTTTTGAGTGCATTCCATTTGCATAAAGAACTTCAAGATCAAATTTTCCGTTGTGCATTACAAGAGTGAGTTCTTTTTCTGCAAAAAGTTTTTCAAGAACATCAATGCAATCTTTTTTAGAAATCGTTTCCGGAGCAAACATTCCGCCGCTCAAAATAACAGGAACATAAATTCCTTTCCCTTTTTCAAAACTCAAACTAAAGCCTACAAGATTCGCCTCATGTGTGTTCAAGCTGTCAGTTTCTGTATCGAACGCCACAACTTTTTCTGCGGAATCTAAAATGTTTTGCACAAAATTTTTCAGTTCAGCAAGGTTTGTACAAGGCTTGTAGTCGCCTTCGTTTTGTTTTACAGGCAACGCAATTTTCTCTTCCACTTCTTTTTCAGGCAAAACTGATTTTTCTTCAGACTGAATTTCCGCCGCAGTTTCCGAAGCAAAACTTTTTGCAATCGCATAAGCTCCGTATTTTTCAAGAACTTCCGCGCCGGATTTAAAATTTATATTTTTTGTGCAGAAAGATTCAAAATTAATTTCAACAGGAACATCGCACCTTAAAGTTATAAGTTGCTTTGAAAAATAAGCGTTATCTTTGTCGTTCCTGATTTTTTCTCCAAGCGCGCCTTTTATTTCAGAAGCGTGAGCATAAATTTCATCGAGAGTTCCATACTGGCTCAAAAGTTTTACCGCAGTCTTGTCGCCAACGCCCTTTACACCAGGAACATTGTCAGAAGCATCGCCCACAAGCGAAAGGTAGTCCAGAATTTTTTCAGGTGGAATCCCCCACTTTTCAAGAACTTCATGCACGCCAATAACTTCCCAGCCGCCATTGGCTCGGTCCGGCTGCATTTCCAAGCAAGAATCCGTAACAAGCTGAAGCAAGTCCTTGTCACCGCTAAGAATTCTGCACGGACGTTTTTCCTGAGCGCATTTTTTTGCAACAGTCGCAATAATATCGTCAGCTTCAAATCCGTCGTAGCGAAGAACAGGAATTTCCAACGCCTCAAGAATTTCTTCTATCCAGGGAACCTGCGCATGCAAATCTTCTGGAGTCTTGACCCGGTTAGCCTTGTAGTCAGCATAAAGTTCATGCCGGAATGTCTTGACACGCGAATCAAACGCCGCCGCAAGATAGCACGGATTGTATTTTGAAATGAGCGCCTTAAGATTCTTAAAGAAAATAACCAGCGCACTTATATTGTCTCCGCCGGGATTTGTAAGAGGATGATTCAAAAGAGCAAAGTACGCCCTGTAAATCAAACCGTAGGAATCAAGAATATATACAGTCTTATCTTCAGTTTTTTGTTCTGCCATGAAATGATTTTACCACAGCTTGAAACTAAAAAAAAGAGAGTCGGCATAGCTTTAAAATTAAATCGGAAATGGCTTGGGCAAAGAATGAAATCCTTGCGTTTTAAGAAAACGAATTTTTCCAGCTTGTGAAATCATTTCGTTCTAAGAAAACGCACTGGGCAAGATATGAAATTATTTCATTCAAAGAAAATGTGTTTTGTCAAACAATGCAGAAATTTCATAAACAAAAAAATGCATTGGACGGTTCGTGAAATTTTTGCACGAACAGAAAATGACTTGGGCAAACCGTGAAATTATTTCATAACAGAAAAACACGTTTTACCAGGCAATGCAGAAATTTCATAAGCAAAAATGTTTTTTGATTTTTATAAAAATGCAAAATTGATTTTTTGGAAGCACGCATATATACTTTTTCAAATGGAAGGCATTTTTAAAGAGCGGCTGGACACTGTTTTTATCCGCCGGGGAATCAGCACACACAGAAGAGTCCGAAGACTTTTGCAGAAGCACAATGTATGCGTAAACGGCTCAAGGATTCTTGAAAGCGGATTTAGGGTGAACCTTGCATCAGATGCAATTTCTATAGATGGAATCAAAAAAAATCTTGCGCCAGACATATATATTATGATGAACAAAAAGGCGGGCACTATCTGCTCCACAAAAGATGACGGACTTTACAAAACGGTCTACAGTTTTATTCCGCAAAAGTATTTTGACTATACAAATGAAAATTCATTGCAAAAGATTCATACAGTTGGACGGCTGGACACAGACACGGAAGGACTTTTGATTTTTACAACAAATGGAGATTTTTCGCATAGCCTCGCAAATCCGCTTTTCCATGTAAAAAAAACTTACTACGTTGAACTTGAAAAAAGTGAATCAGAAGAGAAAAGAAAACTTCTTAAAGAAAAATTCAGCGAAGGATTTTTTATTCCGGCTGAAAAAAACGAAAAGGAATTTATTTCAAGGCCGGCAATTCTTGAATGGAACAGAGCAAGTTCCTGTCGCCTCACAATAACAGAAGGAAAATTTCATCAGGTAAAGCGGATGTTCTGCGCGCAAGGAAACAGAGTTGTCTTCTTAAAAAGAATTTCAATCGGAAGCCTTGCGCTAGATGAAAAACTTGAAGCGGGAGACAGCAGAGAACTTTCAAGCGAAGAACTTTCCCTGCTGTTCAAATGACAAAATTTTATTCAGCCTCTGTGTTCTGTGAATTTTCAGTCTTGGGCTTTTCCTTTATTTCATCTGCGGAAACTTCAAATGTAGATTTAAGCGAACCTTGCGCAAGACAGATTTTATTTTCGTCATCAAGGCGCACATAGCACTGGCTTCCAGCAACAGAATCTTTTCCTACATACAAAGTGCGCTCAACTTTTCTGCCGGAACAAGCCACAACTTTTACAGCGTTCTCGCTAGACAAGCCGTAGCGTTCCAAGTCATCTAAGTCATAAGATACAGTCGAAAGTATTTTTATTTCATTGACCGAATTTACAATTCTGTTAGCGCGGTTTTCCATGGCAGGAAAATTTTCAACGAGCCATTTTTCATTTTCCTTTTTAAGTGAAAGAATATGCTCTCCGTTTTTTGTTACTTCAACAGAATCAATTTCTTCTTTTGTGTAAACAGTCTTTACTTTCGATCTGCCCAAAAAAGAAATCTGTAGAATGTAAATCACAAGAAGAACTGCAATCGATGAAAGAAGAACTATTTTTCTTGTATAAATATTTTTCATTTCTAGCTCCATTTAAAATATTATTTTTGCCTAGGATCTTCCGGGTCATAAGCCATTCGAATTTTTTCCCGGTGATGGCGGCGCAGAATAAACACGCAAAGTCCGCCTAAAGCAACAAGAACTGCAAGCCCAACCTGATTAAAATATTTCACTGCAAGCGCAAATTTTCCAGAAGACATTTTAAGTGTGTTAAGCGAAAGATTTTTTGTGCGCATTGAGCAGAAGTCTTCTTTGCCGTTCATGTAGTCAACTGCATTGCGGACAAAACAAGAGTTCGCAGTTTGTGAATCTTCCTGAAGCAGTCCGAATTTCGCAGTTGCAATACAAGATGTGGAAGCAATGAAAATTTTTGAATTCTGAATACTTGAATCCAAATGGCTTTTTGCTTCCAGAACATTTTCAGAGTCGCTTTCAAAAGGAGACTTTTCAAATGCGCTTTTAAATTTTCCTTCAATTAAAACTGCAACGTTTTTAGAACTGAACTTGTCTTCTTCTTTAGGCGGAAAAATTGACATAGGGCTTAAAACAAAATTTTCTGCAACAGGAACCGTCCAGGATTTTTCAGAAGTCCTTGCAATGACAGAAACTTTTGCGTCCTTGTTTTCTTTTACATTGGAAACATCAATTTCAAAAGTCTGCGGAAAGAAAACGTTGCCAAGATTTTTTGATATAAGATTTTTTTGATCAAGGCAGTTTTTCTGAATCAGCGGCGTATAATAAAAATCAAGTTTTCCATACTGCTGTGTGAGCTGTGAAAAACATTTTTCATCCATAACATATTCTTTGCCAATTTTTATTCCGTAGTTATCAAAAAGTTTTTCAAGTCCGTTTTCAACTGGAACATATTCAGGCTGACTGTAATAAGCCATCTCGCCATAAGGCATAGTCTCGTCAATTGAATCAACAAAGAAAATCACATTTCCACCGCGCAAAACAAACTGATCAATTTTATAAAGTTCCGCATCTGAAAATTTTTCTTTCGGACCGTTTACAATCACCGACTGCGCAGAAATCGGAATTTCATTTTCCAAAAGATTTACTTCTTGCAAATCATAAGTATCGGCAAGAAGAGTTTTCAAATACATTGAGTCATTTTTATCCTCAAGAGAATGTTCACCGTGTCCCGTAACATAAGCAATCACATCAGTTTTTGAAACAACAGTTTTCACGCACTCTTCAATATTTTCTTCCAACTCATCAAGCCCCGAAACTACATACTGAAAAATCGCGTTCGTAAGTCTAAGCGGAACAAGCTGAACTTTCGGACCATATTCAACAACAAGGCCAATTGTTCCATATTCAATTTTTCCATCTGAATTTTTCCAAGACACTGACTGAATTCCATATTTTTTTCCGAGCGCAAGGGAAGCTTCAGAATCAGGATTTTCAGAATTAAAATCAAGCCGTCCTTTAAATTTTTTGTTCGCCGCAGAAAAAGCTTTGTCAACTTCATCATCAATTTTTTCAAAGTCAGCAATATTAAACTGCTCAAGCGATTCAGATTTATAAAGCGAAATTTTTACATTGTCAGAAAGTCCCGCAAGAATATTTGTGCTAGAAATAATTTTTCCAATCGCAGAAGTGATTTTATATTCCAATCCATCGCTTGAAGAAATGCCGTCAATCTTTTCAATTTGATCCGCATAAGAAAGAACAATTCCCATGAACGCATTTTTTAAACCGACTTCATTATTCTTTAGCTCGCGGATTTGAATTTGATTCAGCCCGTAGCCTCTTGCAATTCTCTGATTATCGTAATCTTCCATATCAAAAAATTCACAGCTGAAATTTTTATTCGCGGAATTTCCGTATTCGGCCAGAATATCTTTTACATACTGCTCAACATTTGAATAAGGAGCCGGAAGGTTTGCTGAAAAGAAAACTTTTACGTTCAGCGGTTCCTCAAGATTTTTTACAACTTCCTTGCTCGAAGATGAAAGTGAATACGATTTTGATTCCGTCAAGTCGATTCTAAAAAAAGCGCGAGAAGCAACAAGATTTAAAAGAACAACGGCAACTATAAAAAGCCAGATGTCCGCGGAAGGATTTTTTATCCATGAAACAAATTTATTTTCCTTTTTCATTTTTCAACCTTTCCTTTGATTTGAAATTACGCAGACTGTCAGAGAAACAAAAACTGATGTCAAAGAAACAAAATACAAAATATCGCGCGAATCAATTATGCCTCTCGAAATCGACATAAAGTGGTTCGTGGAAGAAATGAATGAAGCGAATCCAACAAAAATTCCCGGAAGCAAAACAGAAAAAACTGTAATCATCGTGAGGAAAATGCAAATTGCAAACGCAAGGAAAAATGCGATAATTTGATTTTTTGTAACAGACGACGCAAAAATTCCAATCGCACAAAAAGCCGAAGCTAAAAGCACAGCTCCCAAATATCCGCCAACAACAGGACCAAAATCAATTCTGGAAGAAGCAAAAATTGCGCAAGATATAGCATAAAAAAAAGTCGGAATCAAAAGCGCAATGCTAGACACAAAACTTGCAAGATATTTTCCTGCAACAATATCAAAATTTGTAACAGGAAGAGTAACCAAAGTTTCCATTGTTCCGCTCTTTTTTTCCTCGCTGAAAATTCTCATCGTCATCGCCGGAATAAAAAAACTGAACAACATAGGAAGCAGCTCAAAGAAATTTCTAAGTTCAGGACGGTTCACTAAAAAGAAAGTGGAAAAAAATAAAAATCCACTGAACAAAAGAAACAGAGAGCCAACAATATAAGCAACAGGACTTGTAAAATATGAACAAAGTTCCCGTTTCATAATGACTGCCCAAGATTTATTTTTCTTCATTTTCATTTTCTACTCCATCGTGTGCAGAAGTCAAACTTCTAAACACATCTTCAAGACTGTTCTTTTTCTGCTGCATTTCAAAAAGTTCCAAGCCGTTTTGAACACAAGCCTTTGCAAGTTCCGGTCTGGTTTCAATATTTTTTTCAACGGAAATTCTAAATTCAATTTTTCCATCATGGAAACTTGAATGAATTTTTGAAACACCATTTATGCCGCGGAATATTTTTTCAGCATCTTCTGCGGAAGCCCCAGAAACACAAATCTGAACTTCAGATGAATTTCCAAAATGCTCGCGAAGTTCTTCTGTAGGACTGTCGGCAACTTTTTTTCCGCCTGAAATAATAATAACTCTGCCGCAAAGCATTTCAACTTCGCTAAGAATATGAGTCGAAATAATTACAGTATGAGTTTTTCCAATCTGCTTAATCAAACTGCGCACTTCTAAAACCTGATTTGGATCAAGTCCGCTTGTCGGCTCATCAAGAATAAGAATTTCAGGATTTCCCATAAGAGCATGAGCAAGACCAACGCGCTGTCTGTTTCCGCGGCTAAGCTCTCCAATATTTTTGTGCATGACTTCTTTTAGTCCGCAGATTTCGGCAAGTTCCCGGCATTTTTCCTCAGGATTCTGATTTTCAATTTCAGCAATATATTTTAAATAGTCGGCAACAATCATGTCGGAATACATCGGCGCACTTTCCGGCATATATCCAATTTTTCTTTTTGTCTCAACCGGATTTTTTAGAACATCAAGTCCGTCAATCTTTACAGTTCCAGAATCAGGCTCAAGAAAACCAGAAATCATTCGCATCGTTGTTGTTTTTCCAGCTCCGTTCGGACCAAGCAGTCCTACAATTTCTCCAGTCTGAATAGAAAAACTTATGCCGTCCACCGCCCGAAAATTTCCGAACAGTTTCGACACATTTTCAACTTCAATCATAACCACCTCATTAATTTTTACTAATATAATAAAACAAACTAAACTTCACAAGGTTATATTCCGCCGCCAGTCAAAGTAAAAAATAAATTTGAAATAATGAAAAATTGGTATATAATTAGCCCGAATGTCGAGTTTTGATAAGAACAGTAATTTAAGTGTCATTGCCGTGCTTGACACCGCGATGTTTGCATAGCAAACTCGGTTAGCAATCTTGCAAAAAAAGTGCA
>NZ_DBKJ01000034.1:0-4814 GCF_002297325.1 Treponema sp. UBA753
TACTGCTCTTATCAAAACTCGAAATTCAGACTAAATAAAAAAATTTTCCTTGAGTAAATATGTTATTTTCCATTGGCAAATAGCTTATTTACCTTAGGAAAATAGTCTATTTACCGCAGGTAAATATATTGTTTACCCAGGGTAAATAGACTGTTTACCTGTAAAGAATGCTCTTTTTGGATTTATTTTTTTACCCACTTGCTACTTCCGTAAAGTTCTCCGCCATCTGTAGACAATTTTAATACGCAGCTATCTTCAATGATTGTCTGGACTTCAGGGCTGTAATTATAAATGGAACGGAACGCTGTAAAGATTTGTTTTTCTTTTTCCATTGCATACAGCTTGATGCAGCCTTCTTTTCTTTCCGCATCCAATTCATTGCGGACAAAAAGGTCGTGCGCCATTGCAGGAAGCTTTGTCTGTTTTAAAATGGACAAATCAAACATCACGATATTCGCGCTTTCTGTTCCGTCTCCCTTGTCTGTTCCAGAAATTATTGAATACCGGCTTACGCCCTTTGCATTGCCTGTCTTTGGCTCAAAAAATTTAAGGATAGGATTTTTCCATTTGCCATTCTGTATATGTCCATTCAAAGCTGCCATGTTAAGATTCACCTGGCTTGCTATTTCATCTAAAACATTGATTTCCTTTTTATTCAGTTCCTTTTTTGCTGCGGAATCTTTTAACGCAATGAGTTTTCCTTTTTTATAGTTTTCAATGCATTCGTAAAGCCGCTGAAGTTCAAGATATTTTTTCCCATAAACATCAAATGCCGCCTTTGAAAAAGTTCCGTCAGGAAGAGCTTTTTCATATTCAGATTTTATTGCCTCAAAGTCCAAATTAGTCTGGTTGAGATTCATCGTCAAATACTGAATCTCGTCATTTATTTGCAGCTTTAAAACCTCTGCAAGAGACTCATGGAATTTTTCAACCGCATAAACCTTTTTTACATTCATCCCAGGAAAAAAAGACTGGAGAACAGAAAGCTCTTCCCTTGTAGGAGAAGCCAACCCTTCAATAGAATGCTCGGCGACAGCAATCTTGTTTTCAAGCCTTGTTTTCTTAATGCTTATGCTTTTATATTTCTTCTCAATAGCCTGAAGTTTTTCAGCATTATTAGAATCAAATGCAAGGATTTCTTTATCATTCGTCCTTCTCAGCTCAGAAAGCTCTTCTTTAAGACGGTTTATATCTTCATATACAGCTGTTAAATCAGAATCCGTTTTTATAGAAGACTGTATGAAATTTCTTTTTACTGCTTCATTGAAAGTTTCCTTTGCTTTTGCAGCATCATCGGCGTTATTTTTTTCCGCCGCAATCTCTTTGTACCGGTCAAACAGTTTTTCAAAATTAACAACGCAGTCGCGGGCATTTTCCATTGAATTTCCTTTTAAGAATTCCTCAAGATTCTTTGAGCTTTTATGGGATATTCTAAAATACGGACTTACCGCTCCTCTGAATGTAAGAGACTCATCTTCAAAGCCGTAGCTTTCGGCAAGTCTTTTTTGGAATTCCTTAAGGGAAATTTTATCAATAACAGAATAGCCGCTATCGCAAACGTTGACATTATTCAAATCCTCTGTGGAACGGCTGTAATAAACTTTTTCCCCTTTAAATTCAAATGCAAAATTGACTGCATGATGCCCGATATTTTCAATGATTTTTCCGCCGCCTGTAACATAGGTGTTTCCGCCAAAAGCAAAATCAATAGCAAGCAGAAAACTGGATTTTCCTGTGGAATTGTTTGTGGACTCGTTTGCAACAACTGTGTTAAGGCCTTTATGAAATTCTATTTTTCCATCTTGAATATATTTGCCTTTAAAAACATCGCTTTGAATTTCTACAAGCATATTATTTCTCCTGTCGCATTGTCTATATCAATTTTTCCAAGCGCGTACAGAGCGTCCAAGGTCTGTATAAATTCAGAAAGAGATGAAAAATGACTTTTTACATTTTTATAAAGCTGCTCCGGAAAAATTCTTTCATTTAAAACCATAGCCTGCAAAACAGGAACAAATTTTGAAATTACGGATTCATTGTACCTTATCATTTTATCTGGCAGGAGCATCAAAAACCTCGCATAGCTGAATAAAATATGAAACTATAATTCCTACTTCGGGAGAATTCGGCTGAGTCAATGCAATTGGAGCAAAATAATTTTTCATATTGTCTACGATTTCTTTTTCGGTAAAATACTTTTCCTTTAACCGTAAATATTGGTTATGAATGCATTGGCATATAAAGGCAGGCGGCTTTCCTCCGTTTTCTGCTGCCGAAACAAAAGCCTTGTTCACTACATCAAAATAAACCAAGTCATTTTCTATGCTTCTAATAAGATGATTGTCTTTTTTGATTTTTTCTTTTATGCAATAAGTTATATTTGGAGGTTCTGGCAAATTTTCCGCCTTTATGCTTTTGGAAATCAAATTAACGGCGGCTGTGATTTTATCTTCAAGTGTTTCCATCGAGCCTGCGCTTGTGCCTTCCGGATAATGGATTTTCTTTTTTCTTCCGGACTGTTTCTTAGGTTCTTTTGCGCCTTTTTGAATTATTTTTGCAAATAGCTCTGCATATTTTTCTGGATAGTTTTCGGCTGAAACATCTGGACAGAATTCCTTTATCGACTCCACCAAGTCAACATCCATTTCCAGCGTGGGATTGGAAGGCTTTTCCATGAAAGAAATAAAATTATCTGTGTTCAGATATTTCAGCATCTGGCTGTATGTGCCAGGGGAAATTCTGTTCCCGTTATAATATCTTGCTATTGTGTCAGGCTGGAATTTATCATCGTTTTTTAATGGATTATATGAACGGAATTCTATATGCGCTGGAGAATTGCCTTTTGCGTTTTCGTTGTACCTGTCCAGAATGTTGTCAAATAATAAAACAACGAATTCATCCTGATTTATGTTTTCTCCGTAATAAGGACGAAGCGTTTTTGCAAATTGCTGAAAAGTCATAAACTCCAAAATACCATCCGATTCAAATCCGTTAAAAAAAAACAGACTGATTTCTTCTATATATTATAAGCCTTTAAGGATAATATTGCATTAAAAATCTCATGTTTTTGCATCCGTTTTTTCTTCTGCGAAAGTGCTATCTTTCTTATCAACAAAGCAAATACAGAGTTTCTGCGAATTGCCTTGTACATTTTTATTATACCATGATTTCTGGCATTTTGTTAGGCGCGCGGCAGAATGCCGGTCTCATGGCAAAGGAAGTTAACCATGGAAACTAACAATGCATTTATCAAGCTTCATGAATCAGCTAACGGAAGAGTGTCCGTTAAGTTACAGAAAAATCAGTTTGCAAAGGACGGAGCTGAAAGCTTTTACGGACGTGTGGAACGCTACACCTACAGCACTCAGAACATTCTTGATTCTATGGCGGAGGCGATTCCGCTTGTGGATTTAGGAACTGTCGCAAGTGTATTAAATGCCTATGCAGGCACTGTTCTGAAGGTTCTTTCTGCAGGAAATGCCGTAAAGTTCGGTGAGCTAGGGATTTTCTACATTGCAGGAAAAGGCAGCGTTGACAATGAAAACGGAAAACCCAAGCTGACAGTAAAGTTTTCCGCGACACAGACATTAAAAGACGCTGTTCAGAATGTTGAAATCGCAGCCTCTGAATATACTGCTCCAAGCGGAGTTGTTACAAGCGTTACGGATGTGGCGACCGGCAAAAGAGATGAAAACCTTTCCGCAAGCAGCTCTGTTCTGGTCGAAGGCTCAAGCCTAAAAGTCGGCGGAGAAGATTCTGGAATTTGGTTTGCGCCGGTTGCAGAAAGCGGAATTATTTCTAGCGATGAAAGCAAATGGGCAAAAATTGAAACAGCCTTGATTTACAACTTGCCTTCCAAGCTTTTATTTGCACTTCCTCAGGAACTTGAAAGCGGAAAATACAAAATTGTTGTCCGCACCCGCTACGCCGGAAAATCTGGCTACGAGCGGAAGTATCTTGTAGAGGCAGTTTCTGAAACTGTAACAGTCGCATAGCAGCAAATTCATGCGGTTTGCCCTGGTTTCGGGCAGGCCGCATGAATAACAGGTCGAAATTTCTTTTACAAAAAAAACAAAAAATTATTAAAAAAAAGCACGACAAGACCAACCTCATGGCAGACCTCTTCGTCCGTGCCTCTGTATATATATTCATATATTTTTCTTATGTATTCAACTTCTTCTCATTTCCTAACAAAGTAGAATTTTCCCTCCTTATGAATAGGATCAAGAATCCACTTATTATTTTGTGTTATATAGAAATATAATTTATCATCCATTACTTCAAACATTCTAATTATATTTATCCATCTTGTGTAAATATACAAGCGTCCATTATTATTTCTGTAGATAAAAGATCTATTACCATAATTATCCAAAACGTAATATCCATTAAGTTTTACTATGCTTGTTAAATTGCATAAATTATAACTGACCACGTTTTGTGGAGTCCGGTCATCATCAACTAAAATCCATTCTCCTAAAAAATCATCTCCATCAGTAATCTTTTCACAGTTATTTAAAAAATTTTTTTCAAGTTCAATTATATTTGAATATAATTTGAAATTATTCGGACTATCGCCATCTTTCATAAATTCAATATCATAATTAACTTCATTATGCATCACAAAGCGATCTGAGGCATAAGAGCAAAAATAAACACTCATTAACATAAAAGATATAAACAGCTTTTTCATTCTACCCATTCCTCCATCTCAATTTTTTTATAGTAGGTCGAATTTCGAGTTATAAAAAAAATTTACAAAAAAGGCGTAATTCTTTAGAATTTTAATTACCACAAAAAAACAAAGGAATTAC
>NZ_DBKJ01000059.1:0-11429 GCF_002297325.1 Treponema sp. UBA753
TAATTGCCGCCGATTTAAGTTTACATAAATTCTGTTTCTTACTATTATATATTCCATGATAAAAGCACAGATAAATGATAACGAGCTGAACAGCCATATTGATTCACTTGAAAAAGATGGACTTTCTATTTTTGTAATGGCGGACGGACGAGCAAGAGGCGCGCTTTTTCATGGAACACGTTTTGTAAACCAGCTTCGTTCTCAGCATAACCTTGGAATTCTTGAGACAATGGTTTTGGGGCAGGCATCAATCTGTGCCGCTCTTATGATTCCCACTATGAAAGGAAAGGAACATCTTACTTGGCATTATGACACAAACGGTCCTGCAAAAGGATTTTCTGTTGAAGCTGATTCTTCAGGCTATGTGCGCGGATTTTTGTATGAAAACCATATTCCTGTGGAAAAGCCTTTAGAAAGCTGGGATTTAAGTCCTTTTCTTGGGGATGGAACAATGACAATGTCAAAAGTTCATCCGGGCGACAAAACTGCGCAAACCAGCTCTGTGGAAATTCTTTATAAAAACATCACTAAGGATTTGGCTTGGTTTTTCCAGCAGTCTGACCAGATTCGCACGGCGTTCAACACAAGCATTTTTATGGACAAAAACGGACGCGTGATGGGCGCAGGCGGAATGTTTGTTCAAGTTATGCCTGAAACTGGCGGAACAAAAGATTCCGGCTCGAATACAGCAAGCGGCGCAGACCAGAAAGTGGATGAAGAGCTGATAGAAAAAATTGAAAACGCTTTTTCTGCCTGTCCTTCGCTTGGCAAGTGGTTTTCTGAAAAAGGCAAGGCAGAAGACATTGTGCACGGTCTTTTCCGCGAGTTTGAGCCTGCGATTGCAGTTGAGCGCGGCATAATTTTTGACTGTCCGTGCAGCAAGGAAAAATATATCGGCTATTTAAAGACACTTCCAAAAAATGAGCTTGCCGACATAAAGCAAAACGGCCCTGACCCGCTTGAAATTGTCTGCCGCAACTGCGGAAGTGTTTACAAAATCCCTGTAAGCGAGATTATTTAACAAGGAGTTTTTTAATAAGCTCTAAATGTCATTGAAGTACTTGATGTGGCAATCTTTTGATACAGATTTCCGGGGCAAGCCCGAAAATGACATAAAAAATACTTCATTAAAAAAGCCGGCTAGAGATTCTAGCTGGCTTTTTTGTTTTCTTCATCTATTTCAATTTAAAACAAAAAAACTGCCGAAGCCCACCCGCAACGACAGTGAAAACGTCTTTAAATCAATAAAAGTATTGTTCTTATTATATATCAGCTTTTAGTTAAAGTCTATTGTTATTTAAAAGCAGTTTGAATGTCGAATTTTGTTGTCATTATCGGGCTTGACCCGATAATCTGTTAAAAATTTACAGTAGATTGCCAACCGAGTTTGCTGTGCAAACTTCGCAGTGTCAAGCACGGCAATGACAAACTTTTTAGTGCTGGAATAAACACAGTTAAACAGTTACTTTTATCAAAAGTCAAATTGAATCAAGCACTTTTTTATTCAATATAAATATGCCCTTGAACAGTGCCTTAAAAGGGCTTAAAATGGAGCAATGAAAATCGCAAAGAAATTATTAAAAGCTACGCGGATTTTTTCAGCGTTTATATTGTTTTCTATTTTTGCCTCGCAGTGTTTTTCGCAGTCTAATTCTTCAAGCTCAGACATAGATTCAGCAAAGCAGCGTCAGTTTCTTAAAGTTATAGATCAATTGTATTATTTTATTCAGCAGAATTATGTGGAAGAAGTTGATCCGCAGATTTTGTATGAAGGCGCATTAAAGGGAATGCTTGGCGCGCTTGATGACCCTTATTCAGTTTATATGGCGCAGTCTGAATGGAGAAGCCTTACCGACACAACTGTTGGAAACTTTGGCGGCGTTGGACTTTCCATAACAAAGCCTCTTGTTTCCACAGAAGAAAAGCCCGCTTATGTTGAAGTTGCCGAGCCTATAGAAAATACTCCGGGCGCAAAGGCTGGAATTCAGTCAGGAGACTTGATTATTGAAGTTGACGGCGTGGACACTTCTACAATTACGATGGATGAAGTTTTGAGCATGCTGCGCGGAACTGTTGGCGAAAGCGTTACTGTAAAAATCCGCAGAAGAAATTCTCTTGAATTTGAGCGGACTCTTGTGCGTGCTGTTATCCAAAATCCGTCTGTAAAATACGGAATGATTGAAGGTGAAAAAATAGGCTACTTGCGTCTTACGGAATTTTCTGTGAACACTGCGGCAAAAGTTCAGGAAGCTTTGGATTCATTCAAAGAAGCTTCGTTTAACGGACTTATTATAGACTTGCGGAATAATGGCGGCGGACTTTTGGACAGCGCGGTGGACATTGCGGATAAATTTATTGATGAAGGCATAATAGTTTCCACAAAAAGCCGTCTTGCTTATGAAAATGCGGTTTATCATGCTGTAAAAAGAAAAACTGTTGTGCGCGGCATTCCGATTGTTGTTCTTATAAACAGGGCGACTGCAAGCGCAAGCGAAATATTAAGCGGAGCTTTAAAAGACACAAAGACCGCTTATCTTGTAGGCGAAAAGTCATTTGGAAAAGGAAGCGTTCAGGTTCCGCGCGGACTTGTAAACAACGACGGATTCAAAATCACCGTGGCAAAATATTATTCTCCGAGCGACACGAACATTGATAAGATTGGAATCAAGCCTGATTTGGAAGTTCTTTACCCGGACTTCACAGAAGAAGAGCAAAACGACTGGCACGCTCTTGAAGAATCTGGCGCAATAGCAGATTATGTGGATTCTCATCAGAACATGACAGAAGCGGAAATTGCTTCCTATGCTAAAACGTTGCGTAAAAAATACAAGCTTGAAGAGAGGCTTCTTAGAAAAATGATACGCAACGAGCTTGACAGGACGCGTCCGCCTCGCCTTTACGATCTTGACTATGACAGCCAGTTAAATGCAGCAATCGAAGTTATAAAAGGCGGAAACTTTGCTGAGCTTATGGCTTCGACAAAAACTTTAAAAGAACAGCAGGAACAATGAGGCAATTTATTGTAGAAACTCCGCTTGACTCTAATGGTTGCATTTGCATTGAAGGAAAAAAATATCATTACTTGAATTCCGTTTTAAGAGTTAAGTGCGGCGACATGATTTATGCAAGGCTTTTGAACGGTTCTCTTCAGCAGATGACCGTTGCAAAGATTGATTCTTGTGAAAAAAAAATAATTCTTCAGGTGGCGGGAAAGCTAAATTGCAACAATTCTGTCTTGCAGGCAATTCCTGTTTTAAAAAAGCCCAAGACGGAAATTTATCTTTTTCAGTTTGAGGCAAAGCCTCCAAAAATGGATTTGATTATAAGGCAGGCTACGGAATGCGGAGTCTGCGGAATAATTCCAGTGGAAGGTGAATTCTGCCAAAAAGGAAACATTGAGTCCGCGCGGAAAAAAGCCGAATCAAAAGATGAACGCTGGCAAAGAATAATAACGGAAGCAAGGCAGCAAAGCGGTTCTCCTGTTGAAACAAAAGTTTTTCCTTCAGTTTCTGTGGATGCGGCTTGCAGTTTTTGGAGAAATTTGCAGGCGGAACACAAGGCGGCGGTTGTCCTTTATGAGAGAAGCGATGGAACAAAGAGCATTTATAATGCGCTAAAAAATGCCGATGTTATAAAAAAGGAAAATGCAAAAATTGCAGTTGCGGTTGGCGCGGAAGGTGGAATTTCTGTGCAGGAAATCAGCATGATGAAAGAAAGCGGATTTATTCCCGTGCATTTTGACACAAATATATTGAGATGCGAAACTGCTTCTTTGTACGGAATTGCGGCTTTGCAGACTGCTTTAAGTGGAGAATAAAATGGCGGTTCAACGTATAGAACTACTCGGTGTTCCTGTGGACGTTTGTTCTAAGCAGGATTTGGAAGAAAAGATTTTGCAGCTTTTGGAAAAAAAAGGTCCTTCCCAAATTTCATTTATAACAATCTGGGACTTTATGAAAATCCGGCGCAAAAACGAATACGCAGAAAGCATAAGAAATGCCGACTTGATTCTGCCTATTTCAAAAAGCATTTTGTCTGGGGCAAAGTTTCTTAAAAAGGCTGTTCCTTTCAGGCATAATCCATTTGACGCGTTTATAAGCATTCTTTCTATTCTTGAAAGCCGCTACAAGTCGTTTTATATTTTCGGCGGAAGAAAAAAAGCTCTTGCCGCTGCGGAAAAAAATATGCGTTCTACTTTCCGCGGACTTCAGATTGTGGGAAGATGCGTGGGCTATTATCAAAAGCAGGACGAAGAAAATATTATTCAGGCGATTTCAAAAGCGTCTCCATCTTTGGTTCTTGTAAGCGAAGGAATTAAAAAGAAAGATTTTTGGAGCTATTCAAATAGAGAAAGATTTTCTTCTGGAATTTTTATGTATTACCGGGACGCAGTTGGAATTTTAAGTAAAAGAATCAAACGTGTAAATCCAAAAACTTTTGAAAAAGGACATGAAGTTTGGGGAGAAATTATCAGAAATCCGCTTAGAATTTTTTTGATTTTTCCATTCTTGTGGTATATAATTCTTCTTGTCTGGACAAAACTTTTTAAAAAGGATTAGAGGCTTTTGCCAAGGGAGAGAATTTTAATAGTTTCAAGTAGAAAAGAATTTATTTCTTTTTGCAAAGTTGTTTTTAGCCGGGACTTTGATTTCTTTTGTGTGCAAACAGAAGAAATTTCTTTTATTCGTCCGGAATTTTTTTTGGTTCTGGCAGTTTTAATAGACGGCTCTTGTTTTTCCTGCGGTGAATCTTCCTACATTTCTAAATTTTTCAAAAATACACTTGAGCGTCCAGTTTTTGTTTGCTTTAAAGAATCTGACTGCCTAAAATATATTTCTGAGCTGGTAAAACTTAAAGCCGAAGTTTCTTCGCCTTGCAAAGATTTGTTTTGTGAAGAAAAACTGGATGAATGTATTTGCGCAGAAAACAATTTGTGTCTTGGATTTAAAGCGCAGATTGAAATTGCCTGCAAGAGCGATTCCACGGTTTTGCTGCTTGGCGAAAGCGGTTCTGGAAAAAATCATACTGCCCGTTTTATTCACGAAAATTCAATAAGAAAAAACGGCAAATTTACTTCTTTTAATCTTGCTGAAATAAATCCAAATTTAATTGAAAGTTCGCTTTTTGGTTCTATAAAAGGCTCTTTTACTGGAGCGGAAGAAAATTCTGGAATTTTTGAAGAAGCTTCTGATGGAACTCTTTTCATTGATGAAATTTGCGAGCTTAGCCTTGAAAGCCAGGGAAAATTTCTTGGAGTTTTGGATTCAAAGGAATTCAGCAAAGTTGGGAGCAGCAAAAAGCTCAGTCTTGATGCGCGTCTTATTTTTGCAACAGATTCAAAAATTTCAGAGCTTGTTGAAAAAAATCTTTTTAAAAAACAGCTTTTTTACAGAATCAGTGTTCTAGTTATAAATGTTCCACCGCTAAGAGAACGCAAGGATGAGCTTTTAAAAATTGCAGAAGATTGCGCTGCTGTGTTTGAGAAAAAACTTTCTGCCTGTGCAATTAAAAAACTTATGGATTTTTCTTGGCCGGGAAATATCAGGCAGCTAAAAAACTGCATTGAACGTTCTTGTGTCAGCGCAAAAAAAGAAATTCTCTTTGCAGATGATATTATCTTTTTTTAGAAAGACCTGCTGCTTTGTCGAATATTTTTTCTATATATTGCGCTTCGCCTTCGCTTAAAGCCGAGCGGGACAAAATATCACGCCAGAAAATTTCCATGTCTTTGCGTCCTGTAACAGAAAAAAATCCGATTTTCTGAAGATTATCTGCGATTGTTGTTACAGTTTTTTTCAGCCTTTTTGAATCTATTGGCGTGTATCCAATTTTATTTTTTTCATTGTAGCGGAACAAAGTGTAGCACATAATCTGCACGGCATGGCTTAAGTTCAGCGAGCCGAATTCTTCGCTTGAAGGAATTGTAACGCCCATTTCGCATTCAAGGATTTCGTTGTCGTCAAGTCCGGTTCTTTCGTTGCCAAACACAACTGCGACTTTTCCGCCTTTTTTTTCTGTTCCTGAAATTCTATTGGCTACTTTTGCAAATTCTTCCGGCAGAAGAAGCTTGCCTTTGCGTTTTTTTCCCCGTCGGCGTGTTGTTCCGCATGAGCAGGCACAGTCAGAGCAGGCTTCGGTTATTGAAGAAAAATATTCGGCATTGTCAAAAATATATGACGCATGAATTGCAAGAACGTGGACTTTTTCCAAGTCGATTTCTTCTTTTTTTCCTACAATCCGCAGTTTATGGATTCCGTTGTTTGCCATTGCCCTGCAAGCGGCTCCAATGTTCCTAGGTTCTTCCGGGCGCGATAAAACTATAACGATATTGTCTAAATTCATAAAATCAAGTGGCTAGCCTAAAAAAACATTTCCGTTTTGGTCGATTACAATAATTGCCTTGCAGTCGGAGCATCTGAAACGTCCGCTTTTTACGGCTTTTAGTTTTTTGGAGCAGACAGGGCATTCAAAAATCTTTGGGAATGTGGAATCATTGCCGTCTTTTTCTTTTTTCAAATAGTCTTCCGCATCTTCCACAGATTCTTTCATGTTGAAAACCTGGCTGAATCCCAAGAGTTGAAAGACTTCAAAGACTTTTGGCTGAACTCCCGTAAAAACAATTTCGCCGCCGTTCGATTTTGCATTTTTTTCAATTGAAGTGAGCGAGCCGATTCCTGTTGAAGAAACATAAGTCAGATTCTGGCAGTTAAAAACAATGTTCTTAAATCCCGCTGAAATAATTTTTGCTGCCTGTTTTTGGAAATACGCTGAATTGTATGTATCGATGTATCCGCTAAGCGTTACAAGGATAGAATTTGAGGTTCCTTCAATCTTGCTAAGGAAAATCTCGAGGCTTCCGTCTTTTTCGTCATTAAAGCCTGGCACTAAGTCGTTATTATCCATGTCATGCGCTCCAGAAACAATATTTTTAGAGATACTCAAATACTATATCGAATTTCGTTAGCTGTCAAATTGCGCTGCGGATTTTGTCTTAATTGTAAAGTTCACGTCTTTTTGATATAATTGAATTCTATTTTTAGGCTTTGTTTTGAATTGCTGTAGAATTTGAATCAGTATTAGAAAGCAGCTAAAAATGGAGAGGAGGCTATTTTAATGATAAAAATTCAAAAGGCTGATGAAGTTGAAGAAGAGTTTTTTTGCACTCGCAATTTCGGAGAGTCTATAGAATCAGTCCGCGATATTTTAAGAAATGTAAAGCTAAGAAAAGATGAAGCCTTGCGCGAGTACAGCAAAAAATTCGATTTGGCTTCTCCACATAATTTAAAAATTCCAGAGGAAACTTTAAAAGCTGCTGCGGAAAAAATGCAGTCCGAAAATCCTAAGCTTTATGATTCGCTTTGCTATTCTAGGGATTTGGCTGTGCGTTTTGCAAAGAGACAAAGAGAATCTTTTGATGACTTTGAAATTGAGCTTGAGCCGGGAGTTTTTACAGGCCAGAAAAATATTCCTGTTGAAAAAGCCGGGCTTTATGTTCCTGCAGGAAGATTTCCGCTTGTTTCAACTGTTGTAATGACAAGTTCTCCTGCAATTGCTGCCGGTGTAAATGAAATTATTCTTTGTACTCCTCCGCGGAAAAATCCGGATGGAAGCGGTGAACCTTATGCTGACGAAAACATAATGGCGGCATCTTATATCTGCGGAATAAAAGAAGTGTTTGCTTGCGGCGGCTCTCAGGCTATTGCGGCAATGGCATTTGGAACAGAATCAATTCCTGCCGTTGATGTTATTGTCGGTCCTGGAAATAAATATGTTGCAGAAGCAAAAAGGCTTGTTTATGGAACTGTTGGAATCGACATGATTGCAGGTCCTACAGAAGTTTTTATAATCGCTGACAAAACTGCGAATCCTGTTTGGGTTGCGGCGGATCTTTTGGCGCAGGCAGAACATGATATTGTGGCTCAGCCTGTAATGGCAACAGACAGCATGGAACTTGCAGAAAAAGTTTCCAAGGAAATTGAAAAGCAGCTTGAATCCTTGCCTACAAAAGCGACCGCGGAACAAAGCATAAATACTTTTGGGCGCATAATTGTTACAAAAAATCTTGAGCAGGCGGCGGAACTTGCAAATAAAAAAGCTCCTGAGCATTTGGAACTTGCGCTTGATGCTAGCCTTGAGCGTGAAAAAATCCAGTCTCTGGTTCATAATTACGGCTCTCTTTTTATTGGCCATGGTGCTGCGGAAGTTTTTGGAGATTATGCTGCGGGCTTGAATCATACATTGCCGACTTCTGGAAGCGCAAGATTTACAGGCGGATTAAGCGTCCGTTCGTTTATAAAAACTGTTACAACTTTGCGCACAGACAATACAAAGTCCGGTGCAAAAAAATCTGCTGAATCTGCCGGTTTCTTGGGAGACGCGGAAGGACTTGCGGCTCATGCAAAAGCTGCAAGATTAAGACTTGAATAAAATTTAAGGCTGGAAAAAATGCGAATATGTAAACTTGGCGAAGATGTTTTAAGACAGAAATGCGTTCCCGTTGAACTTAATGAAATAAACGATGAATTGCGCGCCACTTTAAATGAAATGTTTGAGACAATGATTAGCGCAGACGGAGTTGGTCTTGCGGCTCCTCAAGTTGGAATTTCAAAAAGATTCTTTGTAGTTATTTCAGATGACAATGTGCGCCGTGTTTTTATCAATCCTGAAATTATAAAAACTTCCGCAGAAAATTCTGAATACGAAGAAGGCTGCCTTTCTCTTCCGGGTGTGTCTGAAAAGATTGTCCGCCCTGTAAAAATTTCTGTCAGCGCAATTGATGAAAATGGAAAACGCTTTGTTCTAGATGATGCTGACGGACTTCTTGCAAGAATTATTCAGCATGAAAATGACCATTTGGACGGAATTCTTTATATTGACAGAGGCGATGAAGAATTTAAAAATAAAACCGTAGAGCTTTTTAAGAAAAAAGCAGAACGCGCCCAAAAAAGGCTTGCAGAAAAAGAATCAAAAAAACGCAGCCTGGAAGCAAAACTTGCGGCTAAAAATGCAAAAAAAGGAAAATAAATGCTGAAAGTTTTGTTTGGCGGAAGTCCGGCTTGTGCTGCAAAAGCACTGGAACTTATATTAAAAGACAGCGCAATGTCAAATTCGGTGCCAGAAGAAGAATATAAAATTGTCGGTGTTCTTACAAATCCGCCGTCTGCGCAAGGCAGGCACAAAGAGCTTATTCCAACTGAAGTTGAGCAGTATACGCTTATCTGGAACCGGGCAAGAAATGACAATATAGCGGTTTTTTCTCCAGAGCATATAAAACAGCCTGAACGCGAGCAAATTGCAAGCCTTGAGCCTGATATTTTTGTCTGCTTTGCCTATGGACATATTCTTGGCCCTAAGTTTTTTTCTTTGTTTAAATTCGGCGGAATAAACCTTCATCCGTCTTTGCTCCCAAAATACCGGGGCGCAACTCCTGTAAATGCCGCGATTTTAAATTGCGATGATGAAACAGGTTTTTCAATACAAAAGATGGCTTTGGGCATGGATGAAGGAGACATTTTATATCAGCAGAAAGAACGCCTGACCGGAACAGAAACAGCCGAGCAGGTCTTAAAGAACAGCGCGCTCTACGGAGGAATGAACATAACTCAAATTCTGCGCAAGATTGCAAAAACTGGAAAGCTCCCGGATTCATTTCCACAGGAAGGAAAAGCTTCTTATTGTTCCATAATAAAAAAAGAAGATGGAAAAATAAACTGGAACAACAGCGCGGAAAAAATAGATGCGCAGATAAGAGCTTATACACCTTGGCCGGGCTGTTTTACAACTTCTGGAAATCTTCAGCTTAGGATTCTAAAAGCCAGGGCGGCAAGCAAAGTCGCGGCACAAGATCCTTCTATTGTAAAGAATACTTCGGCAGTTCCAGGAACGGTTCTTGAGTACAATAAGCAGCGCGGAATTCTTATTCAGACAGGAAGCGGAGTTTTGATTGCTACAGAGCTTCAGTGGCAGGCAAAAAAAGCCATGGATTATAAATCTTTTATGAACGGAGCCAGAAATTTTATAGGCACTGTTTTGGAGTAAATGATGGACAAAAATAAATTCAAGGACATTCTTCAAAAGGCAAGAGTTCAATTTAACGGCCGGCTTGACGATTTAAGGAACGGCGGAAAAACTGTCGTGATAACAGTTCTTCTTGCTTTTGTTATAATGACGGCTTCTTGTCTTGTTGTTTTTTTTATGACGGTTCAGGGAGCGGAAAAAGTTCTTGTGCCAGATGTTACAGGAAAAAGCCTAACGGATGCTCTTTTGGAACTTCAGGCAAAGGAGCTTTACCCAAAAATTCTTTTGAAATATTCAGAGATTCCTGGCGACAAGGGAACCATTCTGGAGCAAAATCCAGTTTCCGGGGCGATTGTAAAAGCTTACCGCAGAGTGAATTTGACAGTGAGCCGCGGAATTCCAATTGACTATATAGAAGATTATTCAGGAAAAAATGTTGACGAGGTTTTGAATACTCTGGAATTTTTGTTCAGTGGAAACGATTCTCTTGTGAAGCTTTCTCCTCCTGTTTACCAAAAGAGCGAATTTCCAGCCGGAACAATTCTTGCGCAGTATCCAGAAGCCGGAGCTCCAGTTTCAGAAAAAATCAACCTTCAGTTTGTTGTAAGCAGCGGAACGGAAATTCCAAAGACAGAAGTTCCTAACATTGAAGGCCTTTCTATAAAGCAGCTTCTTTCAAAACTTGGAGAATATAAAGTTATTTTTGATTTTGAAGTTGAAGAAGATTCAAAAAGCCCTGCGGAAGGAATTATTTCTGATGAAGAAAAGCTTTCAGGTCAAGTTGAAGTTTTCTCAAGAGTGAAAGCCACGTTGAAAGTTCAGCCTGCAACTGAAAAAGCAAAAACAGCGCAAGGAATTTTTTCTGCGGAACTTCCAGAATATCCATACCCGGTTCCTGTAAAACTGGATTCTCAGGATCAGAACGGAAAACTTGTTACGCTAGCTGAATTCTGCCATCCGGGAAAGCATTTTACAGTTCCTTATGATGTAAAGAAAAACACAACGCTGATTTTGTATGTTCTTGATGAAGAATATGCGAAAGTTGTTGTGGAATAAAAAGTTGCCTTTATTTTTTTTCATGCAAAAATTCACTCAAAACTCACTGAGTTTTCACTCAAAAGTCAGTGAGTTTTTTTAAAAAGTTACTGACTTTTTACCCAAAAGTTACTGAGTTTTGACCCAAACCTCACTGACTTTTGACCTGTTTGCTTAAAAACTATGAAAATTCTTAAAAAAAAAAGAATCCCAAAAATTATCTTTAACTTTTGGGATTCTTTTTAAAAATGCCGGCAGATTGTTTTTGCTAGCTTTTATTTTTTTGGAGGACGAGCGATTACTTTTGCAATGTTCGGGCGTTTTACAAGGTCGCCTTTTAGTCCTTCTTCACGCGCTTTGTTTACATAGTCTGGAGA
>NZ_DBKJ01000059.1:11569-33759 GCF_002297325.1 Treponema sp. UBA753
TCTTCATCTGTTGGAATTACAAAAATCTTTGTCTTGCTGTCGTCTGCGGAAATGCAGGTTTCGGCGTTTCCAGTGAATGACCATTCATTTTTCTGCGCGTCGATTTTGATTCCGTAGTTTTCAAGTCCGCTCAAAGATTTTCCGCGTGTGATAGGTCCGCGCTCTCCAACTCCGGCAGTAAATACTATAGCGTCAACGTGTCCTAGCTCAGCCATGTATGCACCTACATATTTTTTTATGCGGAGAGCTTCCATTTCAATGCAAAGCTGGCAGAGCTTGTCTCCGTTTGCGGCGGCAATTTCAATGTCGCGGCGGTCTGAGTATTTTTCTGTGATTCCAAGGCAGCCTGATTTTTTGTTCAAGGCTTTGTCCATTTCGTCAGCGGACATTCCAGTTTTGCGCATGATGTAGAACGGAAGAGCCGGATCAACGTCTCCGCTTCTTGTTCCCATTACAAGGCCTTCAAGCGGTGTGATTCCCATTGAAGTGTCGTAGCACTGTCCGTTTTTTATGGCGCACATTGAAGAGCCGTTTCCGATGTGGCAGATTATAAGGTTTGTGTCTTTTGGCTCTTTTCCGAGAAGGACAGCCGCTCTTTTTGCAGTGTAAAGGAAAGATGTTCCGTGAAAACCATAACGGCGTGCGGCATACTTTGTGTACCATTCACGTGGAACTGCATACATAAATGTTTCTTCTGGCATTGTCTGGTGCCATGCTGTGTCCATTACAGCGCAATGCGGAACATTTGGCATTACTTTTTGCGCGGCTTCAATTCCCATTATATTTGCCGGCATGTGCAAAGGTCCAAGGTCAACAACTGAACGGAATGTTTCAAGAACTTCTGGAGTTATAAGAACAGACTTTGTGAATTTGTCTCCGCCGTGAAGAACTCTGTGGCCTACAGCTTTTATTACAGACATATCAGGAATAACGCCGATTTCTTTGTCTGTGATTGTATTCAAAATAAGCTCGATTGCTTCCTTGTGCGTAGGGCAGGCGCTTTTGATTTCCGTCTTGTTTCCTTTTGCCTTGTGTGTGATACATGAGCCTTCAATTCCAATGCGCTCAACTACACCGTTTGCCAGAACTTCCTTGTTGTCCCAGTCATAAACTTGGTATTTTGCGGAAGAAGATCCGCAATTCAATGTAAGAATTACCATAGCCATAAAATGCCTCTAAATAAAAATAATACCAAATCATTATATTAACATGGAAGAAAAATTTCAACTTTGAAAAAGTGCTGCAAGAGCACATCTGTAAAAACGGTTTCTTAATTGTCATTCTCGTGCTTGACACGGGAATCTTTTACATTATATTAGATTATCCGGTCAAGCTGGATAATGACGTTAAATTATAAAAACTTACGCGCAATAGCATTTGGTTTGTGTTTGCGCTATAATTTTTGTCGTTTGGAATTTTAAAAATACAAGAGGAAAATATGTCTTTGTTTGGAAAAAAAGAAAAGACTCCGGCGCAGACCGTGATAGAAGATGTCTGCAAAATAAAAAAAGGCGAAAAGGTTTTGGTAATTGCGAATCCTGAAACAAGTGTTATAGCGCAGAATTTATTTACAGCTGCCCTTGATTCCGGCGCAAAGCCAACGCTTATTTATCAGACTAAAAAAACTTCCGCGGATTTTGCAGAAGAAACTGTTGTGGGCGCAATAAAATCTGAGCCGGATGTAATTTTTTCAATTTCGGAAATAAAGCTTGGAAAAGATGAAAAGGCGATTGCTTCTCCTTACAAAGCCGCAGACGGAAAACTTTACGACAACACTTTTGACTGGCTGCTTTCTGAAAAGAAATCAATCCGCGCGGTGTGGACTCCGGGACTTACAGAAGATATGTTCAATAGAACTGTAAATATTGACTACAAGCTGCTTGGCGAACGCTGCAAAAAACTTTGCGAAAAATATGAAAATGCAGTCTCTGTTCACGTTACATCTCCTGGCGGAACGGACATTGTTGTTGGACTAAAAGGACGCAAAGGCATGGTTGACGACGGGGATTTTAGCAAGCCTGGAAGCGGCGGAAACATTCCTGCTGGCGAAACTTTTATAAGTCCTGTTGTTGGGACTTGCGAGGGAACTATTGTCTTTGACGGAAGCATGACATTTAGCGACGGAGATTCAATTTTAAAAACTCCGATTTGCGTAAAAGTTGAAAAGGGCTTTGTTTCGGAAGTTAGCGGAGGCGAAGAGGCAAAAAGGCTTTTGAAGGATATTCAGCAGGCAGAAAAAGATGCGGTTTCTATGGAAAATTCAGGAAAGCTTCCAAAAGGTCAAGGCGAAATTTATGCGAAAAACGCAAGAAATATCGGAGAGCTTGGAGTTGGCTTGAATCCTGCCGCTGGAATTACCGGAAATATGCTTGAAGACGAAAAGGCTTTTAGAACCTGCCACTTTGCAATCGGGGAAAACTATGACGGAGATGCTCCTTCTTTGATTCACTTTGACGGAGTTGTAAAAGAACCTACTATTATAATCAAGTATGAGGACGGAACAGAATTTGCAGTCCTCAAAAATGGAGAACTGCAAATTTAAGTCTTTTATTTTGTCTTTGGAGACATGGCTTCGGATTGCTGCGAAAGGAATTCCCTTGTCATGTCTTCATTATGCTTGAGCATTGCCGCAGGAATTCCGTAGGCTTTTTCAAGATCGTCGTTTGTCATAACTTCTTCTGGAGTTCCGTAAGACATATCTTTGTTCGGATAAATCAAAAGGACTTTTTCTGCGTATTTGCGTGAAAGGTCAAGCTCGTGCATGGAAATAAACATTGGAGTTTTTGTTGCTTCAGAATATTCACGCAGGTATTTAAGGGCAGAATTCTTCTGGCGATCTTCCATTGCAAAAAGAGGCTCATCCATGAAAATTCCTGTGCTTCCGTAAAGCAGGCTGAATGCCAAAAGGACACGCTGGTTTTCTCCTTTGCTGATTTCTGTAAGTCCATGATTCATAACGGAAGAAAGTTCGAACTTGTCCACAACTTCGCTGAACAAATCTTCTGTTTTAATTCCTTTTGCATTTGCCTTGAGTTCCCCGTTTTTATAAACAAAAGAAAGCAGATTTTCAACTTTCTCGTTGCTTTCAAATTCCATGTTCTGATAAATTACAGAAGCCAGAAGGTTGCGCTTTTCTTCATCAAGGCTTGCAATGTCCTGCCCTAAAAGCTTTACTTTTCCTTGTGAAGGAATGAGCCTTCCGCTTGCAAGAAGCATAAAAGTTGATTTTCCGCAGCCGTTCGGTCCGATTATGCTTGTAAATGCTCCAGGAAATCCTCCTGAAAAATTTTCAAAAACTGGTGAAGGAACAATTTGTTTTCCGTTTTCGTCAAGGTCGCCTTCAACTGGCGGATATGAAAAAGAAACGTTTTCAAAGTCAATAAAATTCATGTGTCTAGGTTATTGTAATTTTGAAGAAAATGCAATGTAGAAATTTATCTATGACTGTGCTAGAATCTTTTGCATGAAATCTATTTGGTATAAAAATCCTGCTGAAAATTTTGGCGAAGCAATTTCTGTTGGAAACGGAAGAATCGGAGCGACTGTTTTTGGCGGAACAGGACACGAAAAAATATATTTAAATGAAGAATCTGTATGGTCTTGCCGCTATTCAGATAGAAATAATAAAAATGCAAAGGATTCTGTAAACGGAATAAGAGCTTTGCTTAATCAAGGACGCGAGCTTGAAGCTCAGGAACAAGTCTTTGAATGTTTTTCCGGCTCTCCAAGTTCTCAGGCTTCTTATAAAAGCGCAGGAATTGTTTCAATTGATTTTTACGACGCAGAGCATCAGGGGCTTTTAGGACCGGACTCTGGCGACAAGGGAACTTTTTCTTCATACGATTCTTACAGGCGCGAGCTTGATTTTTCCAGCGGAATTTGCTCTTCAAGTTTTTCTCTTGAATCTTCCGCGCCAAGCACAGCGGATCTTTCAAACGGAACTAACGGAAGCTATGTTACTTTTACGCGCGAATGTTTTGCTTCTGCTTCTTCCGATGTTTTGGTTTATCATATTTCAGCTTCCATGCCAAAAAGCATTTTCCTTAGGCTCAAGATTGAAGGCGAAACTTTTCCGAAGAAATATAATCTTACAGAAGACACTATTGTAGCTTTGTGCGATTCTGACATTCCTTTTGCGGCGATGGTTACTGCTGTTGCTTGCGGCGGAACAGTTTTTACTCATGGAGACAATCTGATTGTAGAAAAAGCCGATGATGTTACACTTTACATTGATGTTGAAAGTGCGTACAGAAAAATGCGTTTTAGAAAAAAAGGCGGAAACAATTTTAGAAATCCGATGGTTTTTGCGTCTAAGTGCGCGGACATTGCATTGAAGAAAGTCTGCTTTGCTTCTGGCACTTCCTACGAAAATTTAAAGAGTGACCAGACTTTGGAATTTTCTGCATGGAATCAGCGTTCTATTCTTTCCTTGGAAGGCCTTGAAACTGACGGAAAATCAGTTGACGAAATTTGCCAAGATAAAAAATCCGCAAAATTCCTTGAATGGATTTATTCGAAATATAAGCTTATTTCTAGCTGCAAGGAACAGGCATCTCTTCCTTCTGTGGCAAACGGAATTTGGACAGACAAAAAATCCGCAGGAAATTTCAGTTTGCAGGACAAAAGTTTTTACAGATACAGTTCGGGAATTCTTGGACTTGAAAAAATAAATTTGCCTTTGTTCAAACTTGCAAAAAGAATTTACAAGCGCGGAAAGGCAACAGCAAAAAAAATGTACGGTTGCCCGGGATTTGTTGTGCACAATTCAACTGATATTTGGGGCGACACTGTTCCATGTGGCACTGATTTTAGAACTTCGTATTCCTCTCTTGGAGCCTGTGCAATTGCAAAAGCCGCATTGGATTACTATGAATACTCTCTTGACCGAAAATTTTTAAAGAGACATTTTTATCTTTTTAAGAAAGCTTGCGATTTTTTTGCGGAATATCTTGTTCCTGTTGATGACAAAAAATTCCTTTCGCTTAGTCCTGCTTTTACAAATGGATACGAAACAAGAAGCGGTTCTGTTGCATATATTGCTTTGGAAAATATTTCTGAAAACAAAATTGTAAAGGAACTTTTTGAAAACACATTAGCGGCAATGAAATATCTTGGATTCAAAAATTCAGAAAAGCTTTTTATAAAGTACAGTTCGATTATGCAGAAAATAAAATGCGCGGAAGAAGAAAGTTCTGCGGAAAATACAGCAAGTACTTTTGACAGCTTTCTTTTGGATTCTGCGGATTCAATTATTTCAAGCAAAATTAAAAATGGCCGTGTGGAAATTTCTTTGCTTTCTAATTTACCATCTGAATGGCAAAGCGGTTCTCTTACAAAAGTTTGCCTTAAAGGAAATATTCTTGCGGACATAAAATGGCGCGACGGAAAATTTGAAGATGCCCGGCTTTATACTGAGCAAGGAACTGTCTTTATGAAGGAGTTGACTATTTGTTACGGCGGAAAAAAATACAGCTCGCAGCTTTCAGACGGTTCGCTTGATATAAGAAACGTTTTGCCAACGACTGTATAATCTATTTGCATAAAGTTTCCCCTTGTGATATGATAGCGAAAATTTCAGGGGGCTTGAATGTTAAAAGGAAGACATCTTATTGAACCGGCGGATTTGACCGTCAGTGAAATTGATGAAATTTGTTCTTTGGCAGAACAGATGATTGTAGATCCAGCTTCTTTTCAGGATGTGTGTCGCGGGAAAATTCTTGCGACACTTTTTTTTGAGCCGAGCACAAGAACTAGGCTTTCTTTTGAAGCTGCGATGCTTCATTTAGGTGGAACTGTCGAAGGCTTTGCTGATGCGAGCTACACTTCTTCTACAAAAGGCGAAACTTTGGCAGACACAATAAGAGTTGTAAGTTCCTATGTTGATGTTATTGCGATGCGTTCTCCAAAAGAAGGCGCAGCATTGCTTGCTTCAAGATACAGCCCTGTTCCTGTAATCAATGCGGGCGACGGCGGACATTCTCATCCAACGCAAACTCTTACAGACCTTGTTACAATCCGTGCGCTTCAAGGCGGATTTGAAGGACATACGATTGGCTTTTGCGGAGATTTGAAATTCGGAAGAACAGTACATTCTCTTACTCAGGCAATGAGCCGCTACAAGAATAACAAATTTGTTTTTATCAGCCCGGAAGAATTGAAAATTCCTTCTTACATAACAGAAGATTTGCTTAAGCCTGCCGGAATAGAATTTGAAACTGCTGAACGTTTGGAAGATGTTATTGGCGAGCTTGATATTCTTTACATGACTCGTGTTCAAAAAGAAAGATTTTTTAACGAGCAGGATTATATCCGCCTTAAAGACAGTTATATTCTGAACAAAGAAAAAATGAAACTTGCAAAACAGGACATGATAGTTCTTCACCCTCTTCCACGTGTAAACGAAATTGCTCCGGAAGTAGATGATGATCCGCGCGCTGCTTATTTTAAGCAAGTGAAATACGGAATGTTTGCGCGCATGGCTCTTATTGCAAAACTTACAGGAGCGCTCTAATGATTAATATTGCTGAAATTAAAAACGGACTTGTAATCGACCATATTCAGGCTGGAACTGGCTGGAAAGTTTTCAAGTGGCTTGGCTTGGACAAAGTGAGTTTTTCCACCGCATTGATTATGAATGCCTCTTCTAAAAAAACAGGCAAGAAAGACATAATAAAAATCGACAACATTATAAATATAGATTACAGCGTTCTTGGCTTTATAGATTCCAACATAACTGTAAATGTAATTCAGGATTCAAAGATAACAAGAAAAATAAAAATGGAACTTCCTGAAAAAATTGAAAATGTGATTGAATGTAAAAACCCTCGTTGCATTACAATTACAGAACACTATGTTCCGCAGGAATTTAAACTCGTCAACAGAGAAAAGAAAGAGTACCGATGCGTTTATTGCGATGCTCTCCATAAGGGAACTCTTTCAGTTGAGTGATTTTTCTGCTAACTTTCCCACACTGAAGTTAATTGATATTCAATAAGTTCTAAATGTTATAGAGTTGTCCAACAAGTTTAAAATGTTATTCCCGTACCTTGATACGGGAATCTTTTTTTGCTACACACAAATTTCCGTGTTGTAGCACGGCAATGACAACTTTTTAACTTTCGATTTTGTAGCCGAGTTTTTTCAGCATTGAAATATCTTCGTCATTGGTTGAGCCGGGCGTTGTTAAAAAATCTCCGGAAATGAGCGCGTTTGCTCCTGCTAAAAATGCATCTTCTCCGTTGTTGCCCAAGCTTTTTCTTCCGGCGGCGCATCGTATTGTCTGGCTTGGCATTATAAATCTGAAAACTGAAATTGTTCTTAACGCTTCTTCCTGCGAAATTTTTTCAGCGTTTTCAAGCGGAGTTCCTTTTATCGGAGTTAAAATATTTATTGGAACAGACTGAACTTTAAGCTCTCGAAGTTCAAGCGCAAGATCGATTCTGTCTTCCCTTGATTCTCCCAGTCCGATTATTCCGCCGCTGCAAATTTCAAGTCCTGCTTTTTTTGCATTTAAAATTGTCTGAATTCTGTCGTTGTAAGAATGCGTTGTGCAGATGTTTGCAAAATAATTTTTTCCGGTTTCAATGTTGTGGTGGTAGCGTTCAACTCCGGCAAGCTTCAGTTTCTGCATTTGCTCAAAAGAAAGAATTCCAAGCGAAGCGCAAAGTTTGATTTTGTCTTTGAGTTTTTCTTTTATCGCCTGGAAATTTTCTATTGCGGTTTCAAAATCTTTTCCTGAAAGTCCGCGCCCCGAAGTTACAAGTGAAATTCTTGAAACGTGATTTTCCAATGCACGCTCGCAGATTTTTATTGATTCTTGTGGCTGAATGACTGGAGTTGCTTGGCATGAAGTTTTCCAGTGTACGGACTGAGCGCAGTATTTGCAGTTTTCGCCGCATTTGCCCATCTTTGCATTTATAATTGAACAAACGCTGCTTGAGTTTGTGCAGCAGTTTTTTCTGATTCTGTCTGCCGCTTCAAAAAGTTCGGACGCTTGTTCTATTTGGTAAAGCTGAACCGCTTCTTCTTTTGTAACTTTGTGATTTTCGTTTATAACTGCGCTTTCCAATTCTTGTAAAAAATTATTCATTTGAAATTTTGCTCCTGTTTAAAACAGCCATTCTTTTTGTTTCCGCATTGTAAAGAAGACAGGAAAAAAATGTTGAAAATTTTTGTATTAAAATTTCTGTTTTCCATTTTGAATTTTTCTGTGTCCGCGCTTTTACTGCAAGCTCCACTTTGTTCCAAGTTTCAAAAATTTCTGGAATGAAATTTATTGCAAGCGAAATTGTGAGCGCAGGATTCCATTTTTTTACAGGCGGAATTATTTTTGAAATTCCTTCTTGAATAACTTCTAGCGCGTTTTGTATTTGTAACGGTGAAGTTGTTTCAAAAATAACTTGGGCTGCAAGCGATGTTATAAAAAATCTGACTGTATATAAAATTCCGTAGGCAAGAGAATCTTTGTCCAACCAGAACGGAATGTAAATCAGTTTTACCAAAGTTACAAATCCGCCGATTACAAAAACAAATTTCAACTGTCTTATAGAATTCCATTTTGCGCCGGAAAGAAAAAAAAGCGTTAGGCTTGCAAAAAAGTACCCGGAAATTTTTATAACAATTTTCCAAGAAAAAAGCTCATCCCAAGAAATAGACATTCCGCCGCTGTAAGTAAAAATGCACAGCACAAAAAGAAATGAAAGTTTTGCAATTGAAGGAATTTTGTGCAAAACGGAATTTCCTTTTCGATAAGCGAACAAACTTAAAGCCATAATAAATCCTTTAGACTTGAATATTGCGCGATTGGATTTTTTATGCTCCACTGCTCAAGATTTTGCGATAAGCCGTCCTGCGGTGAACCGTTAAATCTAATTTTTCCTTTATCTAAAACAATGAATCGATCTGCAAGCGCAAGAATTTTTTCAAGCTCGTGAGTCAGCACGATAATTGTTTTCTTTTCTTCTTTTAATTTTTTTAGAATTATGCAGACTTGCTTTACGCCAGGCCAGTCTAAGTTTGCAAATGGCTCATCAAAAATTATAACGCTTCTGTTGATTGCAAGAATTCCTGCAACTGCAAGCCTCCGTTTTTCTCCGCCAGATAAACTTCTTGCATAGGCATTTTTTTTGTGGAGAAGTCCAACTTGCTCAAGCGAAGATTCAACGCATTGCTTGAGTTCGTTTTTTTTCAGCCCGTAATTTTTTGCGCCGAACGAAACGTCTTCTTCTGGAGTTTCGCCTAAAATCTGCGAGTCGGCATCTTGAAAAACAAGCCCCGCGGAATTTCCGAATAAGTCAATTGTTCCGCTGGTCGGCTCGTCAAGTCCTGCAATCAGCGACATTAAGACGCTTTTCCCAGAACCGTTCGAACCTGCGATTACACAGAATTCTCCCTGTTCAATTGAAAATGAAATATCTTCAAGCGCTTTTGTTTTGTCTGGAAATATTTTTGAAACGTTTTTTATTTCGAGAGCTTTCATTTTTTATGAATGTGTGTAGCGGAAAATTACCGGGCGGAATTTGTAAGTGAGCGGAACCATCAAAATTATTTTTATGATGTTGCCCGGAATAAACGGAATCAAAACCGTTGTCAAAGTTGTTTCAAGTCCGCTTTGTGTTACGTGCATGAATCCAAGAATTCCGCCTGCAAAAATAATTACAGTCGCAGCAATTGCCGCAAGCGATATAACAATCAACGATTTTATTTTTGAGTGTTCTTTTTTATTTGAAAGGAAAATCGCAAGAATCAGTCCGCCTGCAAAAGCTCCGATTGCGTAGGAAAAAAGAAATCCGCCTGTTGGTCCTGAAATCAAATGCTGGATTCCACCCTTGCCGGAAAAAACAGGCAGTCCCAAGCTTCCGAGAATTAAAAAAATTACAACGGACAAAGCTCCGTAAGCAGGCCCGAGCAGCATCCCGGAAAGCATACACATCATGTCTTGGATGATAATTGGAATGCCAACCGGCAATGGAATTTGTATAAAGCATGAGGCGGAAATAAGAGCTGCAAATAAAGCCGTAAGAATAATGTTTGTTCCTGATTTTTGTGATTCCATAATTTACCTTTTTTTCGTTACCCAAGTTTTTTATTAGGTTAACGAAATATATGCTTGTAGTCAAGGCATAGTTTTTCAATATTTATCTCTTTTGTTCTTGGTTCAGAAAAATAAATTTTTACTTTATAAAAGTATCTTGACCGGGAATTAAAATGCGTTTTTGATTTTTTGATTCCAGCAATGCAAAGCCAAATGCGTTTATTCCTTTGAATGTGTAAATATTTTTGTCGGATTCAAGGCGGATTTTTTTTTCATCGTCAAAGCAAAGGTTGTTCCATTTGCAAACAAGAGAAGAATTTTCTTGCTGCACTTCTTCTTCCGCAGATTTAAACTCTTTTAAAAATGCAGAAAGAAATTCCTTGCGTGAAAACTTTGCATCTGATTTTACCGCGCAGTCTGTGTTTGGAATTTTTGGGCACGAAGTTAAATTTATTCCGATTCCTATGTTGAGCCAGTTGCATTTTCCGCCGGTTGCAGAAAGCTCATCAAGAATGCCGCCGACTTTTCCGTTTTCGCTCCAAATGTCGTTCGGCCACCTTGCGTAGAATTTTTTTCCTGTCATTTCAGTTAAAGTTTTTATGATTGCAATTTGTGCTGCCATTGTTGCGCGGTGTGAATAGGACACGGCGATTCCGCTTCTTGTAATTAGTGTGCAGGCGAGACTTCCTTTTGTTGTTGTCCATTTGTGGCTTGAATGCCCCTGCCCTTTTGTCTGCTTGTCCGCGGTTATGATTTCCATTTTCTTGCTGAAAGAATTTTCCTGCGCAATTTTTCTTGCTTCTGTCATCGTGGATTCAGTTTCCGGAAAATGAAAGAAAAGCTCTTCTTCTGCGCCGAATTCCCAAGGAAACAAACTGTCCTTTAAATCTTTTTCAAGAAAATATCCTGCGCGAGTTGAAGAAATTCCGTAGCCGGAAAGTTGCAATGATTGAATCGCTTTCCAAACTGAAACTCTGGAAATACCAGCGAGCTTTGCGGCTTCTTCCCCGGAAACAGGAAGCTTTGCTTCCCGCAGAATTTTTAAGACTACATATTTTGTTGAAAGATTTTTGTTACCCATTTGTATTTATAGGTTAACAAAAAAATATTACTGCGGTCAAGAGAGCTGTTCAAGGCTAGCTTTTTCTTTTGAAGATACATATTCTGTTAAGAACTTGTAAAACTTTTCAACTTGCGAGCAGTCTAGTTTATTTTTTTTGTAGGAAATTAAAATGTCGCGGCTGCACACAGGATCGCTTATTTCAAGGAGCAAGACTTTTTTTGTGTCAAGTTTTCCCCAGGAATATTGCGGCCAGAATCCGATTCCTAAGTTTGCTCCGATTGTATTTTTTACAGCTGAAATATTATCGCTTTCAAAAATAATATTCGGATGGATTCCTGCTTCGTGGCAGTATTTATCGCAAATTGTTCGCAAATGCTTTGAGCCGGACAGCGCGATAAAATTTTCGTTTTTTACTTCTTCAAGTGAAATCGATTTTAAATTGGAAAAGCGCGGAATGTTTGGAACTGCAAGAAAAATTTTTTCAGAGCAAACAAAAACGCTGTCCTTTTCATTTTCATTCTGCTGGTAAAAAAGTTTTGTTGTAACGCAAATATCGTAAAGATCTGTCTGGTCGTTTTGATTCAGTTGAATGTGAATCTTTTTGTTTGTTTTTTTGTATTCGATAATCGCATTTGTTATAAGTGTGGAAGCCGCCAGAATATTTAAATGTATTGTCGAGTCTTCAAGGTTTGCCATTGTCTTTAGCTGCTCAGGAATTTCATCTATTTCTTTTATTATTGGCATAAGTTTTTTATACAGCCACAATCCGTAAGTTGTAAGCTTTATGTTTCTTCCGTCGTGCTTGAACAAAGGAATTTCCAATTCTTCTTCCAGCTTATGAATTGACTGTGTGAGCGCAGGCTGAGCTACATGAAGATTTTCCGCGCTTTTTGTAACGTGTTCATTTTTTGCAACTTCTAAGAAGTATTTTATTTGATTCAGTTCCATTTTTTATTCATAAGTATAACTTATTAATTTAATAAAAACAATATATTAGTAATTATAAAAAAAATTTGCTATCTTTTTCTCAGTTTGGAGGTTTGATATGCCAGAGATTTTGGAAACAGCGATGCTTGTTTGTTTTGGACTTTCATGGCCGATTTCAGTTGTGAAAAATATAAGGTCGAAGACAGCAAAGAACATGAGCTTGCGTTTTATACTTTTGATTATCGTAGGTTACATTGCAGGAATTTCCGCAAAAATAATTCTTGGAAGTTTCAACTATGTTTTGGCGGTTTATGTTTTGAATCTTGCAATCGTAAGCATAAATATTCCAGTTTATTTTATAAACAAAAAGTACGATAAAAAATTTGCTTTGTATAGGAAGGTAGCGGCATGATTAACGTAGTAGAAAAAATTGATGATTTTAAGACACTGAATGAAATGGGAAAAAGCGGCGGCGTTGTATTTTTTGGCTCAACTTATTTTTCAAGAATGAATATAAATGAGCTTGCAAACAATGAGGAAATGGGCGGAAAAATCTACGACAGAAGCGTGCAGGGACTTAAGCTAGTTGATTCGTTTAAGCTTCTCGATAGCGGAGTTTATGAATTGAATCCTGCGAAAGTTTTTGTTAACTTTGGAGAAGAAGAGTGCGCATCTGAAAATTTCAATGCAGATGAATTTATAAACAAATACGAATGGCTTTTGCTGAACTTGCACCGTAACTGCAAAAATTCAAAAACTTATATCGTATCTGTAGTTGCCTCTGGAAAAAATGCATCAGATGTAAATAGTCGTCTTGAATCCCTTGCAAAAGAAACTGGCTGCACATTTATAAATGTAACAAAAGAAGCCTTTGAAAACTTGGGATTTGAAAAAGTTTTTAATGTGCTAAAACCTTACATGAGAGTTTTCCCGGTAAGTTTTGCACAGGCAATGCAGATGGCTTAACGCTGGATTCTTCCGCTTGAATCTCCGTGGGCAAGACGTTCAACTTCTTCCACGGAGACCATATTGAAGTCCCCTTCAATTGAATGCTTTAAGCACGAAGCCGCGCTTGCAAATTCAACAGTCCGCTGTCCGTTTTCATTTCTTAAAATAGAATAAATAAGCCCTGCGCAAAAACTGTCTCCGCCGCCAAGTCTGTCCACAATAGCAATGTCATATTCGTGGCTAAAAAAATAATCAGTTCCATCGTAAAAAAGAGCCGCCCATTTATTTCTGCTTGCGTTTATAGAAGAGCGCAGAGTTATTGCGACTTTTTTGAATCCATATTTTTCTGAAAGCTTGCGGGCTACATTTTTATAGCCTTCTTTGCTAAGTTTTCCATTTTCAATATCTGTGTTGCCCGCGCTTATTCCAAAAACATCCATTGCGTCTTCTTCGTTTGAAATGCAGATGTCAATGTATGGAGCTATTTTTTCCATTGTTTCTTTTGCTTGCTGTTTTGACCAAAGTTTGCTTCTGTAGTTCAGGTCGCAGCTTACAGGAATTCCCTTTGTGTTTGCAGCTTTGCAGGCTTCGATGCAGATTTCAGGAAGTTCTCCGCCAAGAGCTGGAGTTACGCCTGTAAAATGAAACCAGTCTGCTCCTTCAAGAATTTTGTTCCAGTCAAAATCTGATTTTTGGCTTAATGCGATTGCCGAACCTGCTCTGTCATAAATGCATTTTGACGGACGCTGGCTTGCTCCCCGTTCATTAAAATATATTCCGACTCTGTTTCCGCCGCGCACAATATATTCAGTTCTTACACCGAATCTTCTAAGGCTGTTGACTGCGCTTTGTCCTATTTCGTGGGAAGGAAGCTTTGTAACAAAAAAAGAATCTTCGCCAAAGTTTGCAAGTGAAACCGCGACATTTGCCTCAGCTCCGCCAAACGTTGAAGTCATTTTGTCTACTTGGACAAATCTGTAGTAACCTTCCGGCTGCAAGCGAAGAAGAAGTTCCCCAAAAGTAACTATTTTCATACTGTTATATTATTCCTTGGATAAAAGCTCGGCGAACGGAGTGTCATGCAGAATCAGATAGCGGCTTGCGTATCCGTTGAAATAATCATCTTCTGTAAGCGTGTAAGATTTTATGTTTCTTTTGCTCGTGTCGGCTTCTGCAACTTTTCCGCCTTTCAAAGCTATTTTTGAATTGTACTCCCTGATTCCGCATTTTGCATTTCCACGCGGATAAACTTCAAGGCTCATGTCGTCGTCCCACAAAAGTTCCGGCGCATACGTGTCGGAAAAAATGCAGTTTACAAATGCGATGCTGTCCCAGTCTTTTTTGCTTTCTGAGCTTCCAGCTCCATCTGTTCTGCAGGCATACACTAAATTCTTTTTTCTTTTTTCTCCAAGGAAGCGGCAATTTGTAAATACAAATCCGTTTTTTTCGGCTATTGCATGGCTGTTGATTGCGAATCCGTCAAAGTCGCCTCTGTTGTCTGCAACTACTTCAATTGCGCAGTTTTCAAAAAGGCAGGTATCTGGCTCTCCGTAAATAAAGTCAACATCGCCTGAAATGCTTGAATTCAAAAACCAGCTGAATCCTTTTACAAAAAGCGTGTTCTGGTGTCCTTCAAGTTTGATTCCTTCGCAAAACAATGTTCCGGTTGTGTTGTTCCAGGCAAGAGCTTCAGCAGAATCCGCTGCGGAATAAAGTTCCTCGGAAGTTTTTACGTGCGTGTTTGAAATTGTAAAATTTTTAAGAGAAACATTTGTCGCGTTTGGTCCAAAAGAAAAAACAGCTCTGTTTTGCTGGCCTTTATTGTAAGCCTCGCAGTTGTCGGCAAGAATTACGCAGTCTTCAGTTTTTGTTCCAGGAACACTTTCTATTGCCAGCGGATTTGAAAGATTGTACCGCACTGTTTCTCTGTAAGAACCCGGCTCAAGAATCAGATGAATTGCTGTGTCTTTTGCGACAGTTCCAGTGGAAATCATTTCCTTTATTTTTTTTAGGGCAGCAGTTATTGCCGCAGGTGATTTTGTGTTTACATTCAGTTCTAGCATAAAACGTCCCGCTCTTAATAATTTTCTATTTAATGATTATATATTGAAAGCTCAAAAATTGCAATTTTTCCCACATAAAAGTTATTTTATTCAGCTAGAAAATTCGATATAATCAGCGCATGAAAAAAATAAGTGCGGCTTCGGCGTTTGGAATTTTTTTGGCTTGCGTTTCGGTTTTTATATGGGGAATAACTTTTGTTTCTACAAAATCGCTTTTAAATGATTTTTCTGCATTTGAAATTCTGGTCGTGCGTTTTTTAGCGGCGTATATTGGGCTTTGGGCTATGCGTCCTAAAAAGCTTGTTTTAAAAAGTAAAAAGGAAAATATTTCATTTGCGCTGGCGGGACTTACCGGCGTTACGCTTTATCAGTTTTTTGAAAACATTGCGATTTCTTTTACAACAGCTTCAAATGTAAGCATTATAGTTTCTATTTGTCCTATGTTTACGGCGATTGTCGCGCGGATTTTCTTGAAGGAAAAATGCATCACGAAAAACTTTGTTGCGGGATTTGTGCTTGCAATTTCGGGAGTTGCCCTTGTGAGCTTTAACGGAAATGCGGAATTTCATTTTAGTCCCAAGGGTGACTTGCTTGCTCTTCTTGCTGGAATTTGCTGGGGATTTTATTCGCTTTTTGTTTCAAAAATAAATTCCATGAAATACGACATTGTTTGCAGCACGCGTCGGATTTTTTTCTTTGCGCTGGTTTTTATGATTCCGCTTGCATTGGCTGGAACTGGGGCAGAAAAAGCTTCTTCTGTTTTTATTAACACTGATTTGGCTTTTAACATAAAAAGGTTTTCAAGTTTTGCAAACTGGGGAAATTTGCTTTTCCTTGGAATTATAGCTTCGGCTGGATGCTTTGCTTTGTGGAATAAATCCTGCAAAATTTTAGGAACAGTGAAAGTTTCTGCCGGGCTTTACATGATTCCAGTTGTTACAGTTATTTTTGCATTTATATTTCTTGGGGAAAAACTTAGCCTGATGGGAATTTGCGGCGCGGCGATGACAATCTGCGGACTTTTTATTTCAAGCTGGAAAAAATAAAGATTGCCGTGTCGAGCACGGCAATGACAAGTCAATCTAATGTCATGGTTGTCCAATAAATTCAAAATGTCATTGTCATGCTTGATACTGCGATGTTTGCATAGCAAACTTGGTTAGCAATCTCTAATAGTTAGATTTTCGGGACAAGCCCGAAAATGACAAAAAGATACTTTTGGAACATCTCCCATTAATTTTTACTTTGCAAGATATTCGTTTATGCTTGCGGCGGCTTTTCTTCCTTCGCCCATTGCAAGAATAACTGTGGCGGCTCCTAGAACAATGTCTCCTCCTGCCCACACTTTTGTCATGCTTGTTTCCTGGCTTTCGTCAACCGTGATGTGTCCGCGGTCGTCCACGTTGATTTCTGGAGTTGTCGCAGGAATAAGCGGATTTGAATTGTTTCCGAGCGCAACAATCACAGCGTCGCAAGGAATTTCATGTTCGCTTCCTTTTATTTCAACTGGACGGCGTCTTCCTTTTTCATCCGGTTCTCCAAGCTCATAGGACAAGGCTTTTATTCCTGTTACTTTTCCTGTTTCGCTGCTTCCAAGAATTTCAACTGGATTTTCAAGGAATTTGAAGATTACGCCTTCTTCTTCCGCATGGTCAACTTCTTCACGACGCGCTGGCATTTCAACACGGGAACGGCGATAAACAACGTAGACTTTTTCTGCTCCAAGCCTTAATGCCATTCTTGCCGCATCCATTGCGACGTTTCCGCCTCCGCAGACAACAACAGTTTTTGCATGGTAATAAGGGGTGTCGGCGTGTTCTGTGTCGTAAGCCTTCATCAAGTTTGCGCGTGTAAGATATTCATTTGCGCTGAACACACCGATGTAGTTTTCGCCAGGAATTCCGAAGAACTTTGGAAGACCGGCTCCAGTTCCGATAAATGCGGCGTCGAATCCTTTTTCAGTGAGAATCTGCTGAACTGTCATTGTGCGTCCAACAAGAGTGCTCATTTCAAATTTTACGCCCATTCTTTTTAGATTTTCAACTTCATTTTGAACAATTGACTTTGGCAAACGGAATTCTGGAATTCCATAGACCATTACACCGCCGGCTTTGTGGAATGCTTCAAAAACTGTAACATCGTGTCCTGCGCGCCGGCAGTCTGCTGCAACTGTTAATCCTGCAGGTCCTGAGCCTACAACTGCGACTTTTTTTCCTGTTGAAGGAGCGATTGCCGGGGAAGTTACAAGGTTGTTTGTGCGTTCCCAGTCAGCTACAAAGCGTTCAAGGCGTCCTATGCTAACTGATTTTTCTGCGTTCTTGTAAACTTTTCCGACTGTGCATTGTCCTTGGCACTGTTTTTCCTGAGGACATACGCGTCCGCAGATTGCAGGAAGAAGATTTGTTTCTTTTATAATGTCAACAGCCGCTTTGAATTCGCCCTTTGCAACCTGCTCAATAAATTTTGGAATCTGAACATTTACAGGGCAGCCTGAAACACAAGGCTGGTTCTTGCACTGAAGACAGCGGTTTGCTTCAACAATTGCCTGTTCCGTTGTGTAGCCAAGCGCAACTTCTGTCATCTGCCTTGCGCGCACCAAAGGTTCTCCTGAAGGCATTTCCATCTGCGGAATCGCCATGCGGTCTTTGTTTGTAAGAGTTTTTCCTTTTATTTTGTTGTATTCATTTGCAGCAATTTCGTTTAGCTGCTCTATTGTTTTGTGTTCGCTCATATTTTTCTCCGTCCAGTTTACATTCCGAGTCTGCACTTGTGCTTTTCTTCTTCATCTTTAAAGCTTTTCATGCGCGTCATCATATTTGCCCAGTCCACCTGATGGCCATCAAAGTCAGGTCCGTCAACACAAACGAATTTTATTTTTCCGCCTACGCTTACACGGCAGCCACCGCACATTCCAGTTCCGTCAATCATAATTGTGTTGAGCGAAACTGTAGTTTTTACATTGTATTTTGCAGTTGTGGCGCATACGAATTTCATCATTATTGGAGGACCAATTGCAATTACTTCTGCTGGAGGAGTCTGCGACTGGCAAAGCTCTTCGACTGGAACTGTGGAAACTCCTTGGCGTCCTGCGCTTCCGTCGTCAGTCATAATTATAACTTCATCCGCAATCGCTTTCATTTCATCAACAAAAATCAGAAGGTCTTTTGTGCGGGCGCAGATTACAACAGTTACTTTGTTTCCGGCTGCCTTTAAAGCCTGAACAATTGGATAAAGAGGAGCTGTTCCAATTCCGCCGCCAACACAGAGAACCGGAGCGTCGTATTTTTCTATTTTAGACGGAGTTCCCAAAGGACCAAGAACCGCCGCAAGATAGTCGCCCGGATTAAGGCGCGCTATTTTCATTGTGCCTGCTCCAACTGCCTGAAAAACAATTGCAACCCAGCCTTCTTCTGCGTTTGCATCTGCGATTGTAAGCGGAATCCTTTCTCCCATTTCATCGTCATATTGAACAATCAGGAACTGTCCTGCCTTGCGGTTTTTTGCAATGTCCTCGGCTTCAAACTTCATGTAGTAAACGGTTTCTGAAAGCTGCCGTTTTTCTAGAATCTTGTTCATCTTGTAATCCTTACACACACTGAATTTTTTGAATATTTCTACAATTTTAGCATAAATCTGATTTTTAGTGAAGTGTTAGACATAAAATGCAAAAGTGTCATAATGAAAAAAAGGCTCCCGGAATACGGAAGCCTTTTTTTAGTGTCATTCCCGCACTTGATCTGCGATGTTTGAGTAGCAACTCGGTTAGAAATCTGTTGCAGGAGATCTTCGGGTCAAGCCCGAAGATGACAAGAATTTACTTTATAGAAACAAGGTCGCTTTCAAGTGTTACAGTGCGCCACTGCGATACTTTGGGGCAATTTGGAACTTCAAAAGTAAAAGCGTACTGTGCAAAGAATGTGCTTGAAAGACTTTGTATTGATTGTCCGTCCCGTCTTGTTAGCTCAAATGAAACATTTTTTTCAACAGTATCGGGATTTTCATAGAGGCAGTACCAGTCAGTTTTTCCTTGAGTGTCCCAGTCTTTGTTGCCATAGAAAATGTCGATATAAGTTCCTACATTTTTTACAACGCTGTCCTGCGGAGGAATTACATTTTCAATCCAGACTGTTGCTTTGTTGTCGCTGTAAGATGCAAATGCCCATTCGCC
This sequence comes from Treponema sp. UBA753, assembly GCF_002297325.1. NCBI lineage: Bacteria > Pseudomonadati > Spirochaetota > Spirochaetia > Treponematales > Treponemataceae > Treponema > Treponema sp. UBA753. Next base: position 30,772 of record NZ_DBKJ01000059.1, read on the forward strand.
GTTTTTAAGGTTTGAATAGTTAATGTCGCCGATTCCGCCCTTTGCAGTTAATGTAAGATAATGAAAATAACCATTTTCACGTACAAGGCTTTCACCTTCTTTTTTTAAAGGTTCAATCTGAACTTTGAATTTATACTGTTCACCGGCTTCGCATAATGGATAGATAAAATTTATTTCTTTGGCTGGTTCTTGGTTTATCCAAGTTCCATTATTCCAGTATCCAGGCTCAAAAGGTGATTTGTCTACAACTGCTAATGTTGTTTGGATTTCTTCACCGCCGATAGTTTCCAAGCGGTAAACTCCAATCCAGTTACAGCCTTCTTTGTAATTTTCGTCTTCTAATGCAGTTGCAGGGTTTTTAATTGTAAAGTGCATTCCGTCAGATTCTGCGGTTACTTCTACAAGGTCTGTTTTTGCCTCGTAAGTTCCAGATGCGGAATTTTCAATCCAGCGGGCAACTCCGCCGTTTTGAATTCTTAAGTCGAGAGTCCGGCTTTCTGTTCCGTCGCTTCCGCTGCTTCCAGAATCTGAACAGGAGCAGAGAGCCAAAGAGATTGCCGCCAAAGCAAAAAATGTTTTTACAGCCTTTTTCATGATACTGCCTCCAGTAAAATAGTTTCTGGGGCATAATACCACGGGGGGGTACTGTCAACTGGTCAGGCGGAATTTTTGGGTTATTCTGCTTCTAATAAAGCAAAAATTTTTTCTTTTGTCCAAAGTTTATTTGGAAAAATGGAAAATTGATTTTTGTGCTTTCGTATTATACGGACTGGTTTGTCTGTTGAATTGTCATATACATGTAAAATGTCACAGAGTTTTATTAATTCTTTTATATTGGCTAATGATTTATAATATCTTTTTTTTATTGTTTCCGAATCTACATTGTGTCCGCCATTTGCAACTCTAGCTTCTACTCGCGCAATATTTATCATAGGATCTATGGTAAGGACAAATATACATTTTATAAAATAGCCAGAATCTCTAGCTTTCTTTAAAATATCTATTTTATAATTAGATGATAAAACTGTTTCAAAATGTAAAATCCTCTTTTTTATTTATAGATAAATATCGTTTTTCATCGACTTGCTGAGCAGCTTTTATGTTGGAAATTCCAGTTGCAGCTACAATGTCGTCTGCATTTGTATAAGTTCCTATAGTTTCAAAGAATTCTGTAATTGTGCTTTTACCGGAGCCATTCGATCCCGCAAAAATAAGAACCATAGTTTTTTTATTAAAGATATTTTTTTGTTCCATTTGCATATTCGATGTAAGCTTTTTTTTGAGCGGCATCATATTTTGCCACAGGTTTTTTGCAAATCTTTGCTTTTTTTATTGCAGCTTTTACCGCATAAGCAGCCCTTTTGTCCATTTCTGAATCATTTTCAGAGATTGATTTTTTTGAATTTCGAGAAATAATATTAACAATTCTCTTAATATTTCCTATTTTTATTTCTACTTTATTCATAAAATATTCTCCATATTTGGGGTTATTTTTATTGCCCGTCTATTGTATTTGCGGAGCCGTCCTGCACGTATTTTTCTAGCTGAAGTTCGGCCTGCTTTACAGTTGTGATTACAGAAGGTCCTGCTATGCATCCGCCTTCGCATGACATTACTTCAATAAGGTTCGGAGTATCTGGTTTTGCAGGAATTTTTCCCGAATTTATAAGACCATAAGCATTTAAGACTTTCATTCCGGCTTTGCTAAGTCCGTTGATTTTTGCGGGGCGCAGAATGGATTTGTCTTTTAAACGTAGAGCGACAGCTTCCATTACGCCTCCTGAACGCGCAAAGTTTCTTCCGCTGGCTGTAGGAATTATTGTTTCGTGACGCTTGTCCATTTCTGCAACATTTATTTCACGCGCTTCAAACAAGGCCGCAATTTCTTCAACAGTAATTACATAGTCAACAAGGTCATCGTCAAAGCCTTCGCGTTTTTTGGCAAGGCAGGGACCAATAAATACCGTTATGCAGTCCGGATCAGCTTTTTTTGCGATTTCAGCAGTATAGTGCATTGGGCTTCTTGTTTCAGAAACGCATGGAATAAGAGCCGGAACGTGTTTGTGAACTGCGCGGACGTAAGCGGAACAGCATGAAGTTGTCATCATTTTGTCTCCGCGTGCCATGCGCTCTTCAAATTCACGGGCTTCGTTGTCGGCGCAGATGTCAGCTCCGATTGCAACTTCCCATACACGGTTGAATCCCGCCGCAATCAAAGAAGATTCAAGCTGGCCTGGCGTAACCTTGAACTGGGATGCAATTGAAGGCGCGTAAAGGGCAACAACTTTCTTGCAGTTCATTATGTGCTTTATTACATCTACAAGCTGGCTTTTGTCCATCATCGCGCCGAACGGACATTCTCGCATACAGTTTCCGCAGAAAATGCATTTGTGGTAGTCGATTTTTTCGTGTCCTTTTTCGTCTTTTGAAATTGCTCCAACTGGGCAGGCTTCTTCACAAGGAACTGGAATTTTTATAATTGAATGGTAAGGGCAGTTTTCCATGCATTTTCCGCAGTTGATGCAGAGTTTTTCGTCTATAGTCGCCCTTCTGTCTACGGTGATTGCCTTGCGCGGGCAGTTCACCATGCAGGGGCGCGCGTAGCACCCTTGGCAGGCATTTGTAACCATATAATGCGCTTTTACACAGCCGTTGCAGGCTTCGTCAAGAACAGTAAGCATTGGCCAGGTTGGTTTTTCGCGTTCCAAAGCCTGTTTTGCAAAAGAGCCGAGAGTCGCTTCCTCGTCGATGTTTTCAACTGAAATTCCCATGCGGGCAAGAACTCTCATGCGCAGAATTTCACGGTCATGGAAAATGCAGCATCTTAGCGGCGGTTTGTCTCTGGGAGCCATTTCTCGCGGAATAAAATGCACGCCTTCTTCCAGTTTGCCCTGGAGTTGAAGCTTTGCGATTCTAACAAGGATTTCGCGCTTTATGTTTGATGTGTTATTGTTTATGTTAAGCATTTTGTCTCCCATAAAAAGTCAA
>NZ_DBKJ01000059.1:33823-35709 GCF_002297325.1 Treponema sp. UBA753
AAACTTCAGTTTTAGGATTGACTTATCTGATTTTATTTTATAGTTAATCTTATGCAATTTCAACGATTATTGAAGGAATACTTCCTAACTGCCTGAGTAAGTATTCCTAAGGCTCTTAGGAAGTATCGCTTAGGGCTTTAGGAAGTATTCCTCAGCCTCTTAGGAAGTATTCCTTCAGTCTGTTATTGAAAATTCACTTAAATTTCCAAGTTCTTCAAGAGATTTTATCAGCTCGGAAAAATCATATTCTGTGGGCGACTTTACAAGGTAGTGCAGAATTATCTGCTTTGTTTTTATAATGCGGCTCATGTTCATGTCTGCCACAATCAATCCGTGCGCAGTTATTGTCTTGCGCAGTTTTTCCATGTCCAAAGAGTCGTTTTCAAAGCATAAATGAAGGCTTTTTGTTTTTTCAGCCGGAAACCATTTTGTTTCAAGCTTTTCAAGACGCATAAGAAGAAACAGAACCATTGCAAGTGCGATTCCCACTTGAATGTAAAGTCCTGCTCCGATTGCAAGCCCGAATGCTGATGCAGTCCAGATTATCGCCGCGGAAGTAAGGCCTTTTATGTTCAGCCCTTGCTTCATTATTGCTCCACCGCCAAGAAAACCGATTCCGCTTACAACTCCTGCCGCAATTCTTGTGGGATCTCCTTTTGCAGCTGCAATAAAGCCTTCCGCCTTTGCCATATAAACAGAAAGAATCGAAAGCAATGTTGAAGAAACGCAGATTAGAATCAAAGTTCTCATTCCGATTACCTGATTATGGCTTTTGCGCTCAAGTCCAAGGAGTCCGCCGCACACAGCGCCTGCGACAACTTTTATAATGCTTTCTGTTAAAAAATCAAGTTCCATCTATTAATATGCTTACCTTTTAAAGAATTTGAATCCGCTTGAAGGCTTTGCTCCCGGTTTTACCCACTGAGCTTTTTTGCCTGATTTTGAAGCGTCCATTGAGTTTAAATATGTGCATAGCCATCTGCCAGTTTCGTCATCGCGCCGGAATCCTTCCATTGAATTATCTCCGCGGATTAAAACAATATTTACAAAAATTGAATCGTTGCAAACTGCCGCAAGGTTTTCTGCAAACGAAGCGAATGCGGCTTTTCCTGCTGAAACCAAAGGGGAAGCAATTGCGCTAAGTCCATCTTTTAATGCCGGGGAATGAAGCACGTCTATTCTTGAAGGAGTTTCCTTTAAAAGGAAGACAAGTGTTCCGGGGCCTTCTGAGGCTTCTCTTTTTTGAAAAGTCGAAAGTATTTCCAGCGCAAGATACTGGTAGCCTGCAATCATTTCATCGCAGCCACGCGCAATTTCCTCGCTGTCCATTTTTTCAGCCTTGGAAGCAAACCATTCCTCGTCAAAGTAAAGAACTGCTTCGTCCATTCTGTTGAATATTGTGAGCGTTTGAAGCACAAGCGAGCGTGCCGAAAGCGGAGACGATTTGTTCCATTCAATTGTGCAGATTCCGGATTTTGCCTCAAGGTTTTTTTCTTCTTCGTAAGCTGCCTGATTTGCCTTGCGTTCTGCAATTGTAAGTTTTTTTACAGGCTGAACTTCATCTGTCTGCGGACCTGTTATTATTATATTTCTGCCAGAAAAAGCAACTCCGTCCGTAAAGCTTCCTGCGTCCGGCATATTTTTTCCAGCAATAAGAATCGTTTTTTCCATGCGCAGATTATAGCATAAAAAGTAAGAATAAATAAAGGTTGAAATTAAACCTACTGTTTTTTATTTTTAGCACGTTCGTTAAGAAAGAATAAACTTTGATTCATGCGAAGTGTGCATGCAATACCCAATTCCGCAAAGACTATAAAAAGAAAATATGATACAATCACGGCCAAGGTAACCAAAGATGACATCTGAGAATAGAACGCTTACGCCGG
>NZ_DBKJ01000042.1:0-26585 GCF_002297325.1 Treponema sp. UBA753
TGATACCGATATTACGTACTTTTGTAATATCAAAACCCATAGTGTATACCTCTCAAAAAAAAATTCGTGAGTCGGCAGAATACGAAATGCAAAGATTTCCGCATAATGCAATTAATTCAAGCAATTTTATTAAAAAATAGCGGTAAATTCAATAGGTCTTGGGCTGTTTTGAAGAAAGTTTAAAAATTTAATAGAAATGCTGTTTTTATGTTCCACTTAATCTTTCTGTTTCCGCCTTTAAAAACTGTAGTTGCTGAAGGACTGCATTTAAAGTCGCCTTCTTTTTCAGAAAATGAAAATCCGATTCCGGCTTGGCGCAGCATTGTTTTTTTAGGATAAACTGTGCTTGTGAATGAAAATGTGTTTTTCCCAGAGTCTTCTTTTTTATAAGAAAAAGTTGCGCTTGTAGATGAGCTTTTGAAATTTCTTGAAGCCTTTATTTGCGCAGAATATTCTTTTCCGTTTTTTTCCGTGGAATAAAGAAAAGATGCGTTTGATGAAAGCTTGCATTTTCCACTTGAAATGCTCAATGCTGTTTTTGCGCAGTATTCATTGAAGGCAGAGGGAAGCCTTTCAATCGTTTGTCTTTCCGCAGAGTAAAGTAAAATTCCTGTGCTTGCCGAAGTTTTTCCGAACCAAAATGTGTACTGCGGATTTATTCCTGCTTGGGTTTTTATTCTATTTTCAGTTTTGTCGGCGGTTATTAAAGATTCGTCTGCGGTATAATAGAAAGAATGGAGCAAAAAATCGCCTAAAAGAATGAAGTTTTGAAGCCTTGCCCAAAAGAAATTTCCGCCGAACGGGCTTTCGTGTATTCCTGCCGCTCCAGAAATTCTAAAATGTGCAAAGGCTATGTTCAGTTCAGTTTCTGCTGCGCCTCGTTTTTCCGTGGAAAAAAATCTTTGCTTTTGAAACCAAGCTGAGCTGTTTTCTCTTCCGTATTCAAAAAGTCCGCCAGAAAATGAAATGGTTGCGTTTGGAATGAACGGAGCTGAAAATCTTTTGAAGGCAGACGCATAAAATTCCTTTGTTTCAAGAACAGAAAGTTGAATAGTTGGCAAAAATGAATTTTTGTTTCCTGGTGAAATTGAAATTGCCGCTGCCAGTGGAGTTTTCCCGGAAGTCCAGGAGGGTAGGCTTGGAGAAATTCCAGGTGCTAAAAGAGAAGGCTTTTTTAGCGCGCTCGGAACATAAAAATTTGGCTGCTTTAATCTTGAAATTCCCTGTGAAAAACGCAAGGTTCCTGCAAGAAAATCTGTGGCCGCGAATTTTGTTGCCGCTGAATATTTTATTCCGTAGCGGTATTTTTGCATTGCTTCAAATTCACAAAACGAAGAGCTTGCAATGTCATGGAAAGTTTCTGTCCCGATTCCTGCAATCCAAATGGCAGTTAGTCCGCGGAACTTTAGCCTTGCTCCGGAATCGTATTTCAGCGAGAAATTTTCTTTTCCGTCTTTTAAAGGAAATTTAAAATTATTCCCGGAATAAAATTCAATTTGCGCATGGCAAATGTTCAGCGATAAAATAATTGTTATAAAAGTAATTTTGTTTTTCATCACATTATTTATTTCTGAAAAAAATAATTTTCTGCATATTTTTTGTGGAAATTAACTGTCATTCCCATGCTTGATATGGGAATCAACTGTAAAATTTCAATAGACTATCAACCGAGTTTCTTTCAGAAGCATCGCAGGGGCAAGCCCGATGCCGACGGTAAACATGGAATTTTGATAGAAAATTATGACATTTTTTGCGTTTTTGTGTTTTTTCGCTTGAATAACATTGAAAAATCTTATATACTCTGCGCTATATTTTATATCATCAGCATGTCAGATTGCAGCCGCTTCTTAGGCTTTGCCAGGTAAAAAGGAAAATCAAGTAAAAAAAGATATTTTCAAGCGGTTCCGGTCTTTCATGTAAGGAAAAGGGAATCGTTTATGGAAGATTTAGAAAACAAAATTGATGGGATTACTATGCCCGCAGAGGATTCACAGGTTTCTGTGGAAAATTCAAATGAATCATCAAATGAGCCTGAGACAATTTCATTTGCAGACTTGGGACTTGATGAAATCACTCTTGCCGCTATTGAGAAAAAAGGATTTAAAGTTCCTTCTCCAATTCAGGTTCTTGCAATTCCGCGTCTTTTGAATGGAGATGCGAACGTTATTGCAAAGGCCCGCACTGGAACTGGAAAAACTGCCGCTTTTGGACTTCCGCTTGTTCAAGATTTGCGTGAAGAAAGCGACCATGTCCGCGCAATCATTCTTGAGCCTACACGCGAGCTTGCTATGCAGACTGCGACAGAAATGGCTTCGTTTGCAACTGGAAAATATCCACGTACTGCTGTAGTTTACGGCGGTGCTTCTATGGGCGAGCAGATGAGGGCTTTGCGCCGCGGAGTTGAAATTGTTGTTGGTACTCCAGGCCGTGTTCAGGACTTGATTGACCGCGGTGTTCTTGACATCAGCAAAATCGATTACTTTATTCTTGATGAAGGCGATGAAATGCTTGACATGGGCTTTATCGAGGATATTGAAAATATTTTTGAATGCGCAAATCAGGATTGCCGTGTTCTTTTGTTCAGCGCGACAGTTCCAAAAGAAATTTTGAAAATTGCCCAGCGTTTTATGGGCGAGTATGAAATCGTTGAAGAAGAAGGTTTTGAAGAAGAGCCGCTTCTGATTGAGCAGAAATATTGGGTTGTTCGCGAAAGTGAAAAAGTTGAGGCTTTGGTTCGTCTTATCGATATTTCGCCGGATTTCTTCGGACTTGTTTTTGTTCAGAGAAAATCTGATGCTGACTATGTTTCAAAGTCGCTTGATGAGCGCGGATATGAAGCTGCCGCATTGCACGGAGATATTCCTCAGGGGCAGCGTGAAAAAATTCTTGCAAGATTCCGTTCAAAGAAAACAAGAATTCTTGTTGCGACTGATGTTGCTGCGCGTGGAATTGACATTGAAGGCGTAACTCACGTTGTAAACTACGAGCTTCCTTTTGACGGTCCGACTTATGTTCACCGCATTGGTCGTACAGGTCGTGCAGGAGCTGCTGGAATGGCGGTTACTTTTGTAAAGCCGGAAGAAACACGCAGACGTCTTAATTACCTTATTAATACTGTAAAGAAAAGTTCAAAGGACGAAATTGTTGAAGACAAAGTTCCTTCAATAGAAGAAGTTTTGGAAGCAAAAAAGAGCCGCCTGTTTTCTGACATTAAAAACAAGCTTGGACTTAATCAGGAAAAGTCTGAAGTTCAGGCTGAAAACGAAGCTGATTCTGTTTATGCAGATGAAAATGCTGAAGCTAATGTTTCTTCAGAGCCAAAAGTTCCACATTTAAGAAAAGGCGATCCTATTTTTGACAAACTTGCGGAAGAACTTTGCAATGGTCAAAATCCAGAGGAAGTTGTTGCTTCACTGCTTGCGGTTTCTTACGGCGGAATGCTGAATAAAAATCGCTACGGAAAAATTAATACTTATTCTGTTGAATCAAAAGGACGCGACAGAGACCGTGGCGGACGCCGTGAACGCGACCGTGGTTCAAGAAGAGGCGGAGATGTTTTTGTTGGCGACGACCAGCTTAGGCTTTATGTTCAGATGGGCTGGGACGATGGCTACAATCCAAGAAAAATTGCGGATTTCTTCCATGATTTGCTTGGTGTTCCGGGGCGCAAAGTTGATGCCATTGATATGGCTGACAAATTCTGTCTTCTTTCTTTGCCAGCTGATGACGGAAGAAGAGCCATTGAGCTTTCCGAGCGCGACCGCTCATTGCCGCACATGCACCTTGATACAAAAGTTACTGGCGGCGGACTTGGCGAGCGCGATTCATTTGGACGCGACCGTGGCTCAAGAAGAGGCGGAAGAGACAGAGGACGGGACCGCGACCGTGGATTTGGACGCGACAGAGACTTTGGCGGACGACGCGAACGTGATAGGGACAGAGGATTCCGCGGAGGTTCTCATGCAAGAGCTGGAGTTCACACTGCTACACAGAGAAGCGGTTCATCTTCATTCTTCAAGAGATCTGACGCTCAGGAATATTAATTTTTAAGTTTAGATAAAAACGCTGCTAGAAATGGCGGCGTTTTTTTATTCTAGTCGCATTGACTTCAATGCTGTTCATCAATAAAATAAAGAAATGTACGAAATAAAAGATTCAAAGCCGTTTGATACTGACGAAGAAGATTTTGACACTGTAATGGCTAGTGACATTTCATTTACAGGAAATATACGTTTTTCAAAGCCGTTTATGATAAAAGGAAAAATGAACGGAACAATCGAAGCTTCAAGTGATTTGCTTATTGATACAAATGCGGAAGTCAATGCCGACATTTCAACAGAACGTGTGCTTGTCCGCGGAAAAGTTGTTGGAAATATAAATGGAAAAAAACTTGTTTATGTCGCTTCAACAGGTTCTGTAATTGGCGATATTTCTTCTGCGCAGGTTGTGCTTGAGCCTGGTTCTGTTTTTTCCGGAAAATGCTCAATGTCTGGAATGTGATTTTTCAAGCTGGATTTTCAAGGTGCTTATATGAATAAGAAAAATTGTTTTTCATTTGTTATATTTTTTGTTTTTGTTTCCGCAGTTTTTTCGCAAGCCTCTCGTCCAGATGCACTTAAACTTTACCGTGAAGGAAAGTACAAAGATGCTGTGGCTGTTTGTGAAGTTGAAATTTCCAACAATCCGAACAATATGGACTCTTACGCTGTTTTGTGCTGGTCTTTGGTTGGAAACAAGCAGTACAAGGAAGCAGAGCTTAGAGCTACAGAAGCGCGCAAAATAAATTCCTATGATATTCGCTTGATGGAAGTTCTTGGCGAGGCTAAATTTTATCTTGGAAAAAACAATGAAGCGCTTGGTATGTTTCAGCGTTATGTCGCAAATTCTTCGGAAACTGCGGCGCGGCTTGGAACTGCATATTATTATATGGGTGAAATTTATGTCCGCCAGACAAAATATGAGCATGCGGATATTTCTTTTAGCGCGGCTGTAAAATATGAGCCGACTTATAGCGCGCATTGGTGGACAAGACTTGGTTACGCACGGGAAATGTGCGGCGACTTTAAAAACGCTATTACAGCTTATGACAGGGCACTTGGCTTAAATTCTCAAAATTACGATGCTGTCCGCGGAAAAAAAAGATGTCAGGATCGTCTTTAGTTTTTAGCTGATGAAAAATATTATTCATTTTGAAACTCTAGGCTGCAGGCTTAATCAGGATGAAACGGAAGGAGCCGCGCGTTCTTTTTCTGATGCTGGTTTTGCTTGTGAGTTCAATTCTGTTTCATCTGGAACAAATCCTTCTCAAGATGTAATTTTAAGCGTGATAAATACCTGCACGGTTACGGGCAAAGCTGAGCAGAAAGCCCGGCGAATAATCAGGTTGCTTCTTGAAAAATTTTTTGATGCGCCATTAATTGTTACCGGCTGTTATGCTGAACTTGCTGATTGTGAAATAACTTCGATTTCAGAAAATAGAATTATAATTGTTCCCGGCACAAAGAAATTTATTTTAAAGGAAATTTCCGTTGCGATGAATGGCGGCACGCTTGATTTTAAAAGCGGAAAATTCAATTTTGAGAATCTAAAATCCTTTGTTAACAAAAAAACTTTTTCATTTGAAAAAATTGACTCTTCAAAAAAAATTCCAACGGCGGTGAATCCGTTTGCTTTGTATACGCCTGTTTTTGAAAAGCATAGCCGGGCGACTTTGAAAATTCAGGATGGCTGTAACAACTCGTGTTCATTCTGCAGAATTCATTTTGCCCGTGGAACTTCTGTTTCTCTTGAGCCTGAAAAAATTCTTGAGCGTGCAAAGGAAATTGAAAATTTAGGTTCTTCGGAAATAGTGCTTACAGGCGTTAACTTGAGCCAGTATGCAGGAATGGCAAAAGACGGTGCGGTTTTTGATTTTAAAGAGCTGCTTTCATTTTTGCTTTCTAATACAAAAAAAGTTAAATTTAGAATTTCTTCTTTTTATCCGCAGCATATAACAAAAGAACTTTGTTCAGTTTTGTCTGACAAAAGGGTTCAGCCGTTTTTTCATTTGAGCATTCAGTCTGGAAGTGATTCGATTTTGAATTCTATGCGTCGACCTTATAAGCGAGAACAAGTTGAAAATGCGGTTCAGCTTCTTAGAGAATGCAAAATAAATCCGTTTATTTCTTGTGATATAATCGCAGGATTTCCCGGAGAAACGGAAGATGATTTTGAGCAGACTAAGTCATTGTGCAAAAAAATGAATTTTGCTTGGATTCACGCTTTTCCTTTTTCAGCAAGACCTGGAACACTGGCATTTTCTATGACTCCAAAAATTCCTGAGCGAATAAAAAATGAGCGCGTAAAGTGGCTTACAGAAATTGCTGTTTCTGGAAAAATTTCTTATATAAATTCTTTTAAAGAAAAAACTGTTGAAGCGACTGTTGAAAAAAAAGTTTTGCAGAAATCAGATGTAAAAAATATTTTTCATGCTGTTACAGAAAATTTTCTTCATGCTGAATTTGAATCTGAAAAAAAACTGGAAGCCGGAAGCATTGTCATGCTGAAAATAATTTCCGCGCTTGAAGACAGCATAAAATGCGGAAGAGAAGAAGAGTGCTTGGCAGAACTTTTAAAATAAAAATGGACGCAATGGATTTTACCAAAGCGTCCGTTGTTTTTAACCTTTAGAATTTACAGTTGACACCAACATTTATAAAGCTGTTGTCTTTCCATTCATAGAATTCGCTGTCTTCATCTTTGCAATGAATATACATTCCGCTTAAAGTCAGTGTTAAATTTCCGTTCGGCTTATATGCGATTTTAGGCTGAACAACAAAGTCGCCGCGTTCAATTCCCCAAAGCGCAGTAACTTCCGGCGCAATTTTATCATTCATCCAAGAATCTGTAATGTTTACGACAAGCTTGTTGTTTGTGTATCCAGTTTTGTCGTAGTCAACATCATATGACTTTAATAGTGATTTCATTACGCCGTAGCTAGAAAATCCTTCCGCATCATCAATTTTGTCGCCTTTGAAAATGTAAGTTCCAGTTTCTTGAATGTTGATGTTAATGTTGTTAACCGGAATGTCCACATCAAAGCCTGCAAGCCATGCAATGCTGTTGTTATGAACCCAAGGATTATCGCCTGCAACATCGTCAGTCAAATTGTATGCAAGTTCGCCGCGCAAGTTGAATCTTCCAAGCACAGTCGCCGCTTCAAGTCCGAATGTCTGCTTCCAGTCATATTCAAGTGAAGGCATTTCTGTTTTTCCGCTTAGAATTGTCGCGCTTAAATCTGCTGAAGGCTGCTTGTAATGCCCGTAATAGTAACTTGCGCCCCAGTCAAACGAGCCGAATGTGCCTGTAATTCTAAGTCCAGCTTGTGTGTATTTTAATTTTTGCGTATCCTGGTACAAGTCGTCTTGATTGAATTGCGCAGCTTTCATAAGACCTACTGTTCCGCTTTCTGCCCACTTTGAAGCTATTTCTGTTACTGAATTTTTCAATTCTGTGTATGCATCTGGCGTCCAAATTCCGTCTGTTGCGAATCTGTCTTTTTCCATGTACGGAGTCCAGATTCCTTCCAAGCGTAAATCGTTTTTTTCAAAGGAATATATTGCGCGGAACATAGGCGTGCTGAGCCTGCGGTCAATGTATTCTGGAACAATGAAATCAGTGTAATCGTCTGCATTAAAATTATCCAGAACATGAAGCTTGTCTCCTTTTCCCCAGATAACTTTCATTTTTCCTGCTTCAAGTTTTAGTTTTCCAAAGTAACCGCGGATTGTAAGCTCATCTATTACGTCCTGTGGATAATCTTTAATTGCGCTTTCGTCAAATTTCAGCTGAATGTCTGCATCAACATTTGAGCCTGAAAAATTGATTCCGAGCTTTGCAGATGGAGTTGCGGTAACAGGAAAGTCTGAAACCGAGTCGTAGTCTGAATCTTTCTGTCCTTCGTATTCTGGCTTGTCAAGATACATTCTGCCCTGAAGTTCTCCTTCGCCGCTGAATGTAATTGAAGGACTTGAGCTTCCGCCAAAACCGTCAGTGTCGTCAGAGAAACTTCCCCAGTCATCAAAATCCTGTGCAAATGCAAATGAGCAAAAAATCATTGCAAGCGCAAAAATTTTGTTTTTCATATAATGAAACTCCTTGTTTTTGTTTTTAGAATCTTCCTGTGTTCAAGAAGTCCTGTGTAAAGATTCTGTCTGGAAGAACAGTCTTTACATCAACGTTAAGAATTTTTATGGAAGTTGAATGTTTTGTCTGAACATTTTCCATTTTGTTTTCCATTGGAATATTGAAGCCGTCAACATTTTCAATTTTGAAAACTGTAAGAGTTTTTATAAGTTTTCCGTTTTTGTCAAAAAGCTCCGTGTAAACAGGATAATCTGTAGCTTTGTCTACCCAAACCATTCTATAGCTGTACTGGCTTGACTTTGGATCAATCGGTGTGTTTTTTACAACTTCGCAATTGAAACCGTTCTTGGTTTCTTCCTTTACGAATTCGTGAGTGTCTTCTTCCATTTCGCGTGTAGAAAGGTCATCATAAGTTGCATCAGTTCCCATGAAGGATTTTGATCCTTCGCTTGAATTTACACGTCTTGTGTTTTTCAGTGCCGGAAGATAAATCCATTTGTCATCTGGCGCGCCTTTGTTTTCAATCTGAAGAAATCTTGTGTCCTTTATGTTTGCCGGTGAACGGAAATCCATGACTGCGCTTGTTATGTCATTTTTGTTGCGTCCGTACTGAAGAACATTGCGCTGCTCTGTGCTTCCGTTTTTGTCTGTTAAAAGCATTACAACTTTAGAGCGGCTGTAGTCAGGCTTTGCGACATCATGTGTTCTCTGCATGATTTCATCTCCGCGCGCATCTGCGAATGCTGCGAAAGTTCCTGCTGCGAGTGCAGCTGCCAATGTAAGTGTTTTAAATGTAAGTTTCATTTTTATCCTCCATGTTTTTCCCGGAAAAATCCGGGATTTTTTTTATTTATTTTCTGTTTTTTCTTTTGGCCGCATAAATTTTGGATCTGTTAGATTCAAAATTCCTGGAATAATTGTCATTGCAAGGAAGCTTGATGTAAACATTACGATTGCAACAAGAATTCCAATGTAGCGCAAAACTATAAACTTTGAAAGTGTAAGAACAAGGAATCCAAGACCTACTGCAAGTGCATTTGTAAGAATTCCGCGTCCGCTCTTTCTGAAAGTTTCCTTTAGAACTTCAACAACGTTTTCTGTTTTCGCTCTTTCTTCTTTATAGGTTGTCATAAAGTGAATTGTGTAGTCAATACCGACGCCGACTGCAACCGAAGCGATAATGCTTGTAATGAAGTCAAGATTGATTTCACAGAATCCCATTGTCATGTAGTTAAGAAGAATACTGAATGCAAGCGGAATTGCTCCTAAAAGTCCTGCCCAGCAAGATCTGAATGAAATCGCAATAATCAGGAATACAGAGAACAAAGAAAGAGCAAGACTTGTTATCTGGCTTGAAACAATCATGCTTGTCATTCTGTGTTCCATCTGCGCTGAACCGGTTGCTTCGAGAGTGTAGCCTTCAGGGAAATGTTCTGCAGCATAATTTTTGGCATCTGCAATTATTATTCCACTTTCTTCTGATGAATGGCTTCTAAGCTGGCAAGTTATGCGCATTTCCTTTGGATTCATGTCGTCATCAATAAATCTGTCAAGAGAGCCGCTTAAAAGTGTGAGATAATTTTCAACAACATTTTTCAGTTCTTCACGAGTTGCAACAGGATACTTTGAAGTGTCGTAAGGAATTTCATAATATGCAGTTCCGTTGTAGTTAACCTGTTTCATAAGCTGGTTAACGATATCTTCTACGGAAGCATACTGACCTCCTGCTTCAACATAAGCATTGTACAAAAGCTCAAGAACTTGCTTTGTTGTCATTGAAGTTTCAAGCTGCTCGCTGTAAGCGATATTTGGATCTACAAAATCCTGTGCAGGAGAAGCTTGTGTTTCTGAATCATCTGTAACCCAATTTGACCAATCATCAGAGGCTGAAGATGAGTCGTCAGTTCCGAAATCAGAGCCCCAGTCATCCCATCCGTCAGAAAATCCGCTTGAAGAAGAATCTGATGATTCACTAGAAGAAACTGGCTGTGTTCCAGGAACGTGCCAAACTTGGTTTATGCGTTTTATAAATGTTGTAAAGGAAACGATTTTTCCGATGTTCTCATGGTTTGCAGCAAGATAATGCTCCATGTTGTCAACTGCTTTCAAGAGTTCCGGATTTGAAATGTCTCCTTTTTCCTGTCCTTGAATTACAAAGAAGAGGCAGTTTGAACCGGCATATTGCTGGTCAATATGGTCAACGTCTTTTCTGAACTCGCAGTTCTTTGGGAAGTAGTTGATTAACGCTGTATCAATTTTTAGAACTTTGAGTCCAGTGAATGAAAGAACAATTATAGCAATTGAAGTAAGCACAAGCCGTGGAACAGAGCCGCAGAAAAATTTGTAGATTGAATAAAGCGTGTCGCCGCTAGCTTCTGCTTCTGTTTTTCCGCCGCGCTGAATTTTTGCAAGTTCCAAACGGCGTTTTGCTTTTTCCATTTTTGCTTTTACTTTTGCAGTGAGCTTGTCAATGTTGCGTTCTTTTTTTACAGCTTTTCTGTAGTCCTTTAAAAGAAGGACTGCAGGAATAAACGTTATAGAAAGAAGAAGCGAAAGTGAAACTCCAACCGCTGTGAATACTGCGAAACTGTGCAAAGGTCCGAGTGGGCTTGTTATAAGCGAAATGAAGCCGACAATTGTTGTAACACCTGCAAGCAAAACTGCGACAATAACTTCATTTAAACCAGAGAAAACGCATTCTTCATATTTTTCTCTTGTCATTTCACCTTCAACGCTATTGATTGCGATGTAGTAATGCGAAAGAACATGTATTCCGTATGCAGAGCCGACTGCAATTAATGAAACTGGAATTACGCTTGAAATCAAAGTGAAAGTTATTCCAAAAAATCCCATCATTCCAACGGAAATTATTGTTGAAAGCAAAACCGTGCATAAAGGAAGAAGCATTCCAGTTACAGTTTTAAAGCTCATGTAAAGTGAAAGAAGAACAACAACAATTACAAGCGGAATCAAAACTAAAAGATCTGAAATCATAAACTGCTTTGATTCTTCAGAAAGAACAGGTTCACCTACAAATTTTACATCGAGATGATGTCCTTCTGTTTCTTCATTTACAATTTTCTTTACTTTTGCAAGAACTTTTTGCTGTCTCATAATGTCAGTACCAAGTTTTCTGACTTGAGCTTTTATTTCTTTTATGTTGGATTTTGTCTGGGCAATTTCTGCATTGATTTCTGTTTTGTCGTCCGCAGTTTTTGCCTGCTCTATAAGTTCTGCAAGTTTTGCTTGGTTTTCTTCAAGTGAAAGAGTTTCGTCGCTTTTTGGACGAAGTGAAATCTGCATTTGAAATCCAGTGCTGTCGTCATTTACAATTACGCGGTTGTACATATCGTGCCATTCAGCAAGCCTTGATTTCAGCTGAAAAATATCTTCGTCAGAACCTGTGTATGTGTCAGGAATGAGCTGTGTCGCTGAGATTGAACCGTTTTCATCGCAGACATAATCGATGTGGGTGACAGAATCTATATCTTCGACTTCTGGCAGTTCAAGAGTTCTGTCAGTGATTTTTCTTACAACATCAATGTACTCTGGAGTGAGTATAGTTGTTCCACTTTTTGTTTCTAATGTGATTCCAATAGAAAGCATGCTTCCGAATTCATCTTCAGTTTTTGTAAGCAAGTCATAAGATGCGTCTTTTTGAGGGAAGAATGAACGAAGTGAATTTTCGAGAGCCAAATTCTTTAAGAAGAATCCGAAGAATCCTGTGAGCAACAGAGTGGCTACAATTATTGCCCAAGGATGCTTAAAAAAAGTTTTTAAGAATTTCTTTTTCATAAAATAGTCCTTTCCTAAATAACGTTCAAAAGATTAAACCTATTGATATATAAATATAATGTTTTTTTTATAAAATTCAATAGGTTTTGTAAAAAAAATGACAAAAAGTTTAATTACTTAAACTTATTGACATTTTAGTAATTTAAACTATATTATTAATAATACTCAAAAAAATGCGAGGTTCTGCAAATGGGAATAAGCAAGTCCGAATTAAAAAAAATACATGAAATGCTCAATAAATGCGGACCTCTTTTTATAGCTCTTGGAGATGAAGTCCGCCAAAAACTTATTCTTGACATAGCTGATGCCGGAGAGGAAGGAATAAGCGTTATGGATTTAACTTCAAAGTCCAATCTTTCGCGTCCTGCAATTTCGCATCATTTGAAAATTTTAAAGGATTCTGGATTTGTAAAAACAATAAAACGCGGAACTTGGGTTTTCTACAAAATTTCCATTTCAGAAAATTTTGCAGAAATTGACAAGCTTGTAAATGAAAGCCTTAGAATAATAGAAAAGGTTAGAAAAGAGCAGGCTGAATGATTTTAGTTTATCCCATCTACAATTTGAATTCCTGAGCTTGCTCCAATTCTGTTTGCTCCAGCCGAAATAAAATCCAACACTTCTTGAGTGGAATGAATTCCGCCGCTTGCCTTTACTCCCATTTCGTTTCCTACAGTTTTTCTCATTAGCTCAACGGCATGAATTGTTGCTCCGTTTGGCTTTTTCATTGAAAATCCTGTGGAAGTTTTGACAAAATCAAATCCTGCGTTTTTTGCGCAAATGCAAGACTGAATTATTTCATCATCATCTAAAAGAGTTGTTTCTAAAATCAGTTTGGTTAAAATTTTTTCTTTGCGCGGAAGTCCGTCTTTTTCTGCGAACATCGAAGCTTCCTGAACGCTCTTTGTTAAAAACGAAAGTTGCTGCGCAAGCTCATTCCACTTTTTGCTTTTTACAAGATTCAAGTCGATTACAAAATCAAGCTCTTCCGCTCCGTTCGTAATTGCAATGTCAGCCTGCGACATTTTTGATTCTGTTCCGCCGGCGCCAAGCGGAAAATCTATTACAGTGCAGACTTTTGTTTGCGACCCTGAAAGAACTTTTGCCGCAGTTGAAACAAAAACAGGATTTATGCAGACGCTTGCAAATCCGTATTCTTTTGCTTGCTGGCAAAATTTTTCAACTTGTTCTTCTGTGGCTTCCGGAGAAAGAAGAGTCTGGTCTATAAATTTTGCAAGTTCTTGTTTTGTCATTTTAAATTCCTCCAAATAAGTTTGTTGTCTATGATTTCGCAGGCGATTTGACCTTCGTGTTCAAGGCAGGAAAGATATGAGCGCAACGTTGTGCCGATTAAGTAAAACGGAACAACTTTCATTTTTATTGATGAATAGTCGGCGATTGCTTTTAAAAGTTCTTCCGTTGTTTTAAATCCTTCTTTTATTTTTTTTAGAATGAGAGACTCAAATTCGTAGGTAACCATTATGTTTATTTCTGCAAACGCATTTATTGTTGCAAATGTGCATTTTGAGCCATGACCGGGAATATAAAAATCAGATTTTATTGATGCGATTTTTCTTACTGATTTTCTGAAGTCTTTTTGATTGCATAAAAACGGAATCCATGTTTTTTTTAGAAGTTCAATTCCGAAGAAACTATCGCCAAGAAAAAAACTTTTTATTCCGTCTGACTTGTCCTGAACTAAAATTCCAATCTGATCAAAAAAATGTCCCGGAAGAAAATAAAACGAAATGGAAACCGCATCAAGCTCGATTTTTTCTTCAGATAAAATTCTGTCGGTGAAAATTGGTTGTGGCGGCGTGAACTGCGGAATGTCAAATTCTTTTAATGAAACTCCGCCGCAGTAAATTGCTCCGATTATCGCTGGAACTTCCATTATTCTTGCGGATTCGGCTGAAGCCCATATTTGTGTTTTTAAATTTTTTTTCAGATATAAAGAGCCGCCGCAGTGGTCAGCGTGCGAATGTGTTTGGATTACAGCTTTGATTTTTTTTTCAGGAAAGAGAGATGAAAGTGTTTCAGCAATGAGTTTTCCGTCTTCCTCTGACTGCCCTGAGTCAATAAGAAAAATTTCGTCATTGCTGAAAACAACTCCAATGTTTGTGGAGTGGCAGAACATTCCAACGTTAGCTGAAAGTTTTACAAATGATTTTTCATTTATAGCCATTGTTTTGCCAGCTCCAATTTTTATTAAACTTCAGCAGCCTCAATAGATTTTACAGTGTAATCATATTTGTGGTCGTTGATTGTGAATGCTCTTTGCTCTCCGTTTTTCATGTCAAGAAGATTGTTTCCGAGCGGTGAAAGATAAGAAATTATTCCTTCATCAACATTTGATTCCCACGGACCAAGAATTGTGTAAACAACTTCATTGTTTTCGATGTTGTTCTGCAATGTAACTTTTGTTCCGAATGAAACAAGCGATGTTGTCGCTGTTGTTGGATCAAATACAACTGCGCGCGAAAGTTCTTCCTTGAGTTTTGAAAGCTGAACGTTAAGACGGTGCTGAGCTTCTTTTGCCGCAATGTATTCAGCGTTTTCCTTAAGGTCGCCTTTTTCCTTTGCCTCTCCGATTTCAGCAGCAACTTTTGGAAGCTGGACTTTTTCAATGTCTTCTGCAAGCGTGCGTTTGACTTCGAGCATTTTTGCAGTAACCAGAAGTCCTTTTGGAGCTTCCTGCTTGATTTCTGCTTCCTGGAATTTGAAGTCTGGATATTTTTTCAAGATTCCGTTTCTTAAAGAAGCTTTGTATTGAAGCTCAAGGTCAGAAAGGTCGCTGACCATTGTGTACATTCTTGTAATTACATCAGTTGAATTTGCAAGCATATACTCAAGCATTGGGTTCTTGTCTTCATTCAGCTTGTTTCCAAAGAGAAGGGCAGTAGATTCCTTTATTGTCTTTGTGTTTTCAACTGTATTCACGTGATTGTTCTTTTCACGGTTGCAGACTGAAATTATGTTGACCAAGGTTACGAGCTGCTTTTCTTCTGAAATTTTTGCTTCAACAAACCATTCTTCAGTTTTGCATTTAGAAATAAAGTAGTTTACAGCATTTCTGTTGCTTCTGTAGTCGTTGAAAATATCCTGAACAAGGCGGACTGCTTTTTCCTTTTTTCCAGCTGAAATAATTTCTGCAATAAGATTTTTATCAAGCACAGTCGGGAACAGGAAAGTGTACTGAGAATCCCAGTCTGGAAGCATCTTGATATTCGCAAGGAACATTTTCTTTAAGTGAGTATTTTTTGTGTCCTTGAGTTTTGTGTACATTTCGCGTGGATTTTCAATTTCTGAATAAAGCTCGGCGAATGTGAACTTTGCAGGATTTTCAAGCGCGGAAATTCTTTTTACAATTTCCTGAACAACAAGATAAGAAGCCACAATCTGCTCGTTTACAGAAGTGAATGCCTTGAGGTAATTTGCAAAGTAGCTGAACATTTCAGAAAACTGGTCGTCAGAAGGATCTTCAATTGCTTCAAGATAGCGAGCCATTATGTCGATTCTTGGGAAGAATTCCTTGTTTGCCTTGAATTCATTTGCAAGACGCTCTGACTTGCTAAGTTCTCTGTCGCGGACTGTATAGAAATTCGCATCGTTTGGATTTACACAGAACGGAGGCTCTGCAAGAATTTTCTGAGCCTTTGCGTGCCAGCTTGTCCATTCGCTTGAACCTTTTGTTTTTCCGTCTTTGTCTTTAGCAGCGTCTTTTAATATTGAAGGAACAAGTTCTGCTTTTATGTGCTTTTCGTCGCAGTTATTGTTGTAGCTTTTGATTATTGTCTTTAAAGTCCATGGAATGTCGCTCTTTACTTTTTTTACAAGCTCTTCATGCTTTACAGTTTTCTTGTAGACTTTGATGTGGTCTTTTGCAAGAGGTTGGAGTGCGCTAACTGCCATTTTTAAAGACATTGTGTGAACGCCTGTTTTCTTTCCGAAGTTGATTGTAAGAGTGTCGCCTTCAACTTTTGAAATAATTCCAACGCCCCAAGTTCTATGGTAAACGTAGTTTTTTGCATCGAATGCAATGTGCTTTTCAAAGTCGTTGATTGCTTCAAAGACATTGCGGAATGACTGGTTCAAATTTGAAGACTTTATGTAGTCTTCAAGATGCGAGTGGTCTGCATATTTTCCGCGGAAACATTCCGTGATTTCCTTGCGCGCCCAGGAATCTTTGCTGTCGATTTCAAGAATAAGCTTTAGAATGGCGATTGCTGTGTCCCACTTTGCAGTGTCCTTATAATATGCGTAAAGTTCCTGCATAAGAATTGCTGACTTGTCTTCGCTGATTGTCTTTGCAATTTTTCGCTGAACCAGCATAAAGAAATCAAGTTCTTCTGGAATGTAAGAAACAAGAATTGACCATATAGCTTTTGCTGAGCCGATATTTTTTGCGGCTACAAAGCGGAGCAATGCTTTTTTATAGTAATTTATTGCAGCTTCTCTGTTTCCTTGAGAGTCGTAGCGTTCAGCAAGAACACGCGCCATTTCTGCTTCTTCAAAGTCAAGCTTTACAATTTTCTCATAAAGTTCCCAGAGCCTGTCATCATTTGAAGCCTTGTAATAATCCGCGAGCTTTCTTAGAGCAAGTTTGTTCTGCGGATCATCTTCAAGAATTGAATTGCAAAGGTATTCAACGAGCGATTCCTTGTGGTTCTTTTCAAAAATATCAAAGAGCGCGTAAAGGGAGCTTGTGTCTACGGAACCTGTGCGCATTGCAATCATTCCTGAAAGATAAAGGGCTACAATGCTGTCTTTTGTGTGCGCAAGCTGTTCATCGCAGATATCCTTGATGGCGTATTCACAGTTCTGGTTTCTACATTCGTCAAGGACTTTTTCAAGTTCTTCGATGTTGTTTTTGGTGAAGTTTGTAATTCCCGCTCGTGTCCATGTTTCTGCCTTCAGCATTTCGCGGACAGAATTTTCAAGTTCTTCAGACATAATGTTTGCTCCTAGTTTTTTATAAACTTCTCTGCTTTTTCAGAGGTTTCCGAATCTGTATAAATTGTGAATTTCAGGATCAAGAATTTTCATCTTGAGCATGACTTCCGAAATACTGCTTGACTTTTCTTTTGACGAAATATAGTAATCTATAAGCCAAAAATAAAGGTTCAAGAGCCTTGGTTTTATAACTTCCTTGTTGCTTCCGGGATCTTTCATTTCGCTTTCTCTGGCAAAAATTTCTTGACGCAGATGAATTACTTCCTGCGCTCTTAAAAGCCTTTTTACGGTAAAAACTTCAAGTATAACTCCGTAAACTGCAACCCATTCCTGTAACGCTTCGCCTGTATAGCCAATTTCTTCGACTTTATTTATAAGAGCCTTTATCATTGGCGAGTCTAGGAAAAAAAAGTCTATTCTTTTTGCATCTATGTAGAAAGCTTCCCTAAAAAGCATTTTTGCATTTTTTGTTTCCCCGCAAAGCGCATAGCAGTCGGCAACTTCCGCGACGATAGCTGCTTGTCCTGAAAGAGTTCCGTTTGCTTCCTTTAAAAAGTTAAGGGCGACTTCATAAGAACCTAGCTTTTTATAGCAAAGTCCGGTTTTCCTTAAAATTTCAGACTTAAGCCTGATGTCTTTTTCGTCCGCTGCCTTGCTGTAGCATTCCAATGCGAGCGAAAAAATTCCCTTTTTAAAAGAATAAATTGTTCTTTCGTACTTTTCACTTTTTTTTCCAGTTATAAAGACAAACTGCTTCCATTGGTTTAGAAGGGTTTCTCCCTGTTCAAAACTGGAAAGGCTGGGAATTGAATTCAGCGTGTCAATCCAGAATCCGCAGCATTTTATTGCAAAAACAATGCTTTCGTCGTCCAGATCAATGGTTAGCGCGTCCTTGAGCAGTTCCGAAGCTTCTGAAATATTGCAAATTTCAATGAGTTTGAATGCATTGCAGAGCGCGTTTTCCGACTGAATACCCATAGAATTCAATTATATATATTTGAAAGATTTAGTCAATGTGATTTTCTGCAAAAGGGGGTAATATTTATAATGGTTTTTCAATGTGTTTGTCAATAGTTCACTGCCTAATAGCCTAAAAGTTTTAGATTTTTTTTATTTTGCCTGAATTTTTGTTATTGAAAATTTCAATTGATAAATAATTGGAATTTATTTATCATGGTTCTATGAAAAAACACAGCCGATTTCTTTCGCCATCGCTTCTTTCCGCGGATTTTTCAGATTTGACTTCTGCATTTAAATTTATAGAAGAAAAGGGCAGTTCCTTTGTCCATGTTGATGTTATGGACGGGCATTTTGTGCCGCAGGTTTCTTATGGTCAGCCTGTAATCAGTTCAATCCGAAAATGCACAAAGCTTCCGTTCGATGTTCATCTTATGATTGACCGTCCTGAAAATTCAATTGTTTCCTATATAGAATCTGGCGCGGACATTGTTACATTCCATATAGAAGCAACTTGCCATGCAGACCGATGTGTTCAACTTATTCGTAACGCCGGAAAAAAAGCCGGAATCGCATTGTGCCCTGCAACTCCTTTGAGCGCGGTTGAAGAACTTTTGCCTTTTGTTGACCTTGTTCTTGTTATGTCTGTGAATCCGGGGTGGGGCGGACAAAAACTTATTCCATATACTATTGAAAAAATCAGAAAACTTGCCGATATACAGAGAGAGAAAAACTTTAAATATCTTATTTCTGTAGATGGCGGCATAAATCAAGAAACCTTGGAGGATGTCCTTGAAGCGGGAACAGATATTGTTGTTTCCGGCTCGTCATTTTTCAGGGGGAATTTAGAATGGAAATAAAAAAACGCTTTGTACTGGCTTTTCTTGTTTTGATTTTTGCGCTTCCGTTTGCATTTAGCCAAAAAACTCCATCAGGTGAAAGCGCGGCGGATTCTTTTGTGCAAGGACTTATTTGCTATAAAGACAAAGCTTGGACTGACGCTTCTGTATTTTTGAGGCAGGCTGCGGATTCGGAGGAATATTCAACGGATTCAACTTGGTTTATGGTTATTATGAGCCTTGTTTATTCTGAAGACTTTTCTTCTGCTGTGAATGCCTGCGATTATTTTATTTCCGCTTTTCCAGAAAGCTCTTTGCTTCCTGCGGTTGAATATCAGCGTGGAAGAGCATTGCATAGTACCGGACAGAACGACAGCGCGGTAATGGCTCTTGGAAGTTTCTGCAATGAATATCCAGAAAGCAAAATGTATTCTTCCGCATTGTACTGGATTGCCGAATGTTTTTATGAAGACTACGATTACGAAACAGCTCGCTCTTTGTATGAAAGAATTGTTTCTGAATATCCAGGCAGCGCAAAATGCGGTGATGCGGAATTCAAGCTTTACCTTATAACACAGCGCGACCGTGAACAGAAGCTTCTGTACCTTTTGAAGATGACTGGCGAAGAATATCTTAGCAGCAAGGAAAACTATGAGCGCGAGCTTAGAACTATGCAGTCAGAAGATATTGCCGAGTTAAAAAAGCAGCTTAGAATTGCAAACAGCAGAATCAGGGAACTTGAAGAAAATGCTTCGGCTGGATTGCCTTCCGCTTCAAATGTACGCGCAGAAAATTCAAATGAAGAAATTCCGGTTTCTTCTGGCGGAATTGAAGATGAAGAAATGTATTCGCTTAAAGAAAAAGCTGCTTTGATTCAAAAACTTCTTGATGAAAAATACGGGGGAAAGTAATGAAAAAGAAATTGTTTGCTTTTGCTTTTTTTGCAGCTTCTGTTTTTGCCTTGAATGCTCAGAATGAAGATCTTTCTTTTGTAATGCAAAAAGATTCTTTGGATAAAAAAGAAATACCTTCATATTCAGTAGAAAAAAATATTGTAATTGACAAGGATGAAATTCGTCTTGCTCTTGACAGTACAACTGGAGCTTTTTCTCTTTACGCGCTTCCTGAAAAAGGCCGTGAAATTGCGCTTCTTTCAAGCTACGATTCAGGCTCTTCATCCTTTTTTGCTCTTAAAGCTGGAAGAAAAGAATATAAACTTGCCCGTGGAACTGGAATAAAAACAGAGTCCCGCAGAACTCCTTTGGGCGCGCAGATGGCTTATCTGATTCCGGATGTTGCGCAGGTTGTTGTTGACTTTAGTTTTCTTCCGTCGATTCCTAATTCCACAAGAACCGATATGCTGCGTGTTACCGTTTATACAATCAACCTTGGAAAAAATGTTCAGTCGTTTGCACTGAAAGGCGTGTTTGATACTGTTCTTGGTGAAAATACTTCGGCGCATTTTTCTACAGCGGCTAGAAGCAAAGTCAATTCTGAAACTCTGTTTACGAATATGTCTGATGATTTGTGGATTCGTTCTAGCAATGCAAAAGCGGCAGTTCAGTTTCTTCTTGAAGGAGCTGGAATAAGCAGACCTTGCAATGTTGTGCTTGCGAATAAAGAAAATCTTGTAAACTCTTCCGGCTGGATTCCTTCTGTTCAGCATGGAAAAAGTTTTACTTCTGTTTTGTCATACAATAATTCTGCGGTTTGCATAAACTGGGATACTGCATATCTTGATCCTCTAAAAACTTCTGCTGTTGGATTTTTTATTTCGGTTGCCACAGACGGAGAGCTTCCTGCTGGAAAAAAGTTTCTTTCTGATTTAGCGAACGGAAAAACAATGCTTGGAATTTATTCAAAAGTTGCTGTTCCTACAACGGATGTTGCTCCACTTCCAACTCCTCTTACTCCTCAGGAAGCCGGACTTTCAGAAAAAGAAATTCACGATTATACAAAAAATGGAACTCCTTTTGTTGAAGTTACAGAAGAGCAGCTTGATCCTGAATATATTCAGAATTTGCTTGACCACATAGCTTCTCTTTCAAATGATGTTGACAAGGAAGAACTTGACAGGCTTAATTTAGAGCTAGATTCAATTCTTGCAAAACTTGGAGTTGAAAGATAAATGGGACGCTCCAATCTGGACACAGCCAAACATCTCATAAAGCGCCGCAAATTTGATCTTGCAATAAATATTCTTGAGTCTTACGAGGATGTTTATGAAGGTGATTTTGAATATTACCTTGCTTTGGGAATTGCTTATTTATATGCTGATGTTCCAGGAAAAGCTTCCCAGAATTTTAGAAGCGCGCGTGAAATAAAAATAAAAAACACACAGCTTCTTTTGGGACAGGCGGTTATTTTTCTTAGGCATGGAGAAACTGACCGGGCGCTTGAATATTATCTTGAAGTGCTTGATATTGATCCAAGAAATTCAATTGCGCGTTCGGCAATGGAATTTATCAGGCTTTATGGAGATTATACAACAATTTGCAAATGGGTCGATTCCGGCGACATAAAAAAATTCTATCCGCCGCTTGGAATGAATCCGGACATTATAAGAAATTGCATTCTTACGGGGCTGTTGGCAGGAATTGTTTGTTCAGCGCTTGTTGTTTATGAACCTTGGAAAAAGCTTAATAAGCCGCTCACTGAATTTGATTCAAAGTTTTCGCTTTCTACGGAAGAAATAAAAAATCCTCTTCAGATAAATATTTCTGAAAAAGATTTTACTGTTAAACTTGAAAAGAATCAGGTTGCTTCTGTTTTTAATTCTGCAAAAAAATATTTCGGTGAAGGCCGGGACAATGCCGCGCAGGTTGAACTGAATAAAATTTTAAACAGCAATGCGGCTTCTTCAATAAAGCAAAAATCTTTGGAAATGTCGAAACTTTTAAAAGAGCCTTCATTCAGTTCCCTAAAGGACAATTATTCTTATCTTGAAGTAAAAGAAAATCCTTTGCTTTATCAGAACTGCTATGTGATTTGGGACGGAACTGCTGTGAATGAATATCAAAAAAGCGACGGTTCCTGGGGCTGTATGCTTTTGGTGAATTATATTCCGGCTGAAGAAAAACGTTCTTCAATTGGAACTGTAAAAGTTGTTTTTGAAAAAGCTCCAACGCCGCCAGTCAATATGGAAAAGCCAGTTCGGTTTCTTGCTAAAATAAAAATTGAAAATGGAGAACTGTATCTTTTGGGCTGCGGAATTTATCAGCAGTTAAAAGGCAAGACGCTAGGAGAATCTTAAATAAAATTCAGCTGAAAAAATTAGTTTGCGTTGCAGACTTTTATACATCCGTTGCTGCGGATAATTTTTGATAAGGAATTTATATGAAAGAATTTTTACCCTATGACAGTGTTAGAATTGACGCATTGAAACTTGCTCATAAGATTTATCAGCAGGATAAATTCGTTCCTGATGTTATTTATACTTCTTTGCGTGGCGGCGCGTACATGGCAAATGTAATCAGCGAGTATTACAAAGTTGCTCTAAAAAATCACAAGCCTGTTTTGTATGCGGCTGTTGTTGCAAGAAGCTACACTGATGTTTCCCAGCATTCTGCAGTTAGAATTGACGGATGGACTTATTCCCCGGATTATCTTCGTGCCGGAGATAAAATTATGCTCGTTGATGATATTTTTGATTCAGGCAGAACACTGAATTATTTGGTTGGAATTCTTTTGGAAAGGGGAGTTCCTCGTGAAAATATAAAAATTGTTGTGCATGACTATAAAGTGTACAAATGGAAGGAGCAGCTTCCGATTCAGCCAGACTATTGGTGCAGAAAATTTGAAATTTCAAATCCCGAAGAAAACACTTGGATTAACTACAATAGCCACGAGCTTGTTGGTCTTACACATGAAGAACTTGAGGAAAATTTTTATAAGCCTTATCCTGATTTGCGTGAAGTTTTAGAACCGATTTTTAAGGATGAATAAATTCCATGAATGAAATGCGATTGTCTGTAAAAAAAATTATAAGTATTCTTTTGCTTTTTACTTTTAGCAAGCTCTTTGCTTTTGAAGAAAAAAATATCTTGAGTCCGATTTCTGGAGTTTGGAAAAACAAACAGGCTCTTGTTTTAAATTTAGAAAAAGGCACTGATGTTTATTATTCTTTTACAGGCAGCGATCCTTATGTTTCTGGATTTTCTTATGATTCTCCTGTTCTCATTGATCAGAGTGGAAGTGTAACTGTAAAAATTGTATCAATTGATCAAAACGGTGAAAGAAAAGATTTTACAATTGAATACAATGTCGAAGAAAATTCAGAAGTTGAATATAGTATTCAGTCAAAAGAATTTATAAATTCAATAAATCAGAATCCTACTGTTCCTTATATTTCTGGAACCGATTTTTTTATTCCCTCTGAATTTTTGTATTCTCTTGAAAATTCCAAATCTCCATATTTGAAGTCAAAGCTTTTTCTTTCAAGTAAAAATTCTGTAGAGCGTTTTGTCTCTTGTTTTGCTGTTGATTTTACAGGAAATAATTTTTTCCATTTTGTAATTCAAGTTCTTCCTGCTGAAAAAACTGCTGATGCAAAGGCTGACAATGTTCCATTTGAAATTTCAGAATGGAATAATTTTTCTTTTAAAGATAAAAATTTTATTTACAGAATTGATGACGAAAACTGGAAGTCTCCATCAGAACCAAGTTTTATTGATAGAAACTATGCTCATAAAATTTCTTGGCAGCCAGTTGAATTTTATCCTGGAAATAAAGTTTTTGAATATGAGCTTCCGGCAAAACCTTTGGTTCTTTCTAAAAAAGACAAGAATGGTGTTGTTGAATTTTTTATAGATGGAAACGAAAATTTTTCATTTGAAAAAAATTCTCCTTTTGCTTATGCTGATGCGTTCGAAAATGAAGATGTAAAAAGTTCTGCTTGCTTTAAAATTTTTTACAATGGAAATTATCAGGGAACAATAGACTCTGAATTTTCTATAGACCGGCTTCCTCCTGAACCTCCTGAAATTTTTTCATCTTCGATAGGAAAACTTACAAGAACAAAATCGTTTTTCAGAATTTCAAGTGAACCAGATGCTGAAATTTTTTATGCCTTAAGCAAGCCTTTTGAAATACCAGACGGATTTGTAGAAAGCGCGCAAGCTGAATTTGAAAAGATAAAACCTAACAATTTTTCTTTATATAATGGCAATGAAATTTTTCTAAAGTCATCAGATAAAAACGCAGTGTTTTATAAAGTATGCGCATATTCTGTTGATGCATCTGGAAATAAAAGTGAAATTTCAGAACAAAAAATAATTATTGATGAAACAAACTATTATCTTTTTGCAAATTCGCAAAATGAAATTCAAGACGGCTCTTATGATAATCCGTTTAAATCTTTTGAGCAGCTTATTTCAGTTTTGAAGTTTTCAAATAAAAAAATCAGATTCCATATTTATGGAAACATCGATATTCCAAATAACGAATTTTTAATTTCAAAAGATTGCACTTTTATAGGACATGATTCCAGTTTGAGTTTTAAGGAAAATTCTGCTATCAAGGTTTTAAATGCGAATGTTGAATTTGAAAATTTGATTATTGAAAAAAAATCTCAAGTTGAAAATTCACCACTTGTTTACGCAGAAAATTCTTCTGTTGGAATTTCTAACTGCGAGTTTTCTTCAGTGTTTTTGAAAAATGGCACTTTGCTTGATTTGGAAAATTCAAAAGTTCATATTGAAAATTCTGGATTTACAATTCAATCAGATTCTTATGCTTGTGGAATTTCTTCTGAAAACTCAAATATTGTCTGCGAAAAATCAAGATTCACATCTGTTGCAGAATCTTGTTTTAATGTGAAAATTTCAGGCGGAATTTGTTCTTTCTCTGACTCATCATTTTCTTTGATTGGAACTTTAGGACGTGGAATTCAAATTCTTAATGCAAGTGCTTCAATTGTTCAAAACGAGTTTAACGCAAGACTTTCCGATTCAACTAAAAAAAGTTCTCCAATTTGGAGCAATGTAAATTCTGTTGTGTCAGAAAAAAATATTCAAAAAGGATTTTAAACTTTATGCAGTTTCTTGTTGGAATTGATGAGGCGGGAAGAGGTCCTTTGGCTGGCCCTGTTACTGCTGGATGCGTTGTCTTGCCTTTTGATTTTCCTGTGGAAATTTTAAACGACAGCAAAAAACTTTCTGAAAAAAAACGTGAAGCTGCATTTGATGTTATAAGAGAAAAATCTTGCTGGGGAATTGGAATTGTCAGTGAAAAAATAATTGACGAGATAAATATTCTTCAGGCTGATTTTAAGGCAATGAAAATTGCTTTTGATATGATGAAGATGAAACTTCCTGCTTGGTGCGAAAAAAATAAATTTGACTTTGAGCAATGTAAAAATTCCATGCAAATAATTGTTGATGGAAATATGCTGCCTTTTTCTGATAAAAATCTTGATATAAAAGCAGTTGTAAAAGCTGACTCAAAATTTCCTTGCGTTATGGCGGCAAGCATTCTGGCAAAAGTTCAGCGTGATAAAATTATGCTTGATTATGATAAACTCTATCCGGAGTATGGGTATGCAAAACACAAAGGCTATCCAACTCCTGCACACAAAGAAATTTGCCGCCGTTTAGGACCGTCTCCCATTCAGCGGCTTTCGTTTAAATATTAGTATTCTGTTTTTTCAGCATCAGGCTGCCTTTTTGAAACAACATGAAGTCTGCCTGAGATTTCTTTGCGCTCTGCTTTTCTTTCTGAAACTAAGCGGCTTTCTCCTTTTCTGCGGTAGACTTTTTTTGCTGGCTTTTCTTCTGGCATTCCGCCTGCTGCATATTTTGCTTCTTTCGCAGCTTTTTTTTCTGCACGGATTTTTGCGCGTTCTCTTTGGATTTTTTCAACAGCTCTCAAAGATTCGTCCATTCCGCCCAAAAAACTTTTCATGTCATCTGCAAAAACAACAATATCGCGTCTTTCGTCTTGTCCGTCCTTTATTTTGCTTTCAACAATCTGAAGAAAAACATCTCCATTGCGATTTTCTTTTACGTTGAAATAATACGAACGCTTGTCCAGGTTTACCTGATTTGTAAAAAGTTCTCCACGAATTCCCATAATGTCCTTCCCTAAAAATTTAGTTTGATTTTTTTTTGCATCAAAAAAGATGCAGGATATGACTTTTCAAACTTTACATCATTTTAGAATTTATTGCAAGCGGAACGATTACAAAAACTGGCTGCAAATATTTTTCAGTTCTTCAATTAGCTCGTTCATGCTTTCTTCTTCAGTTGAAAATCCAAAACTGAATCTAACAGCGCTTTCTTTTTCTTTTGGGCTTAGCTGCATTGTGTCAAGAACTGGACGGCCTTTATGCGAAGATGAACACGCGCTTCCTGTTGAAATGAAAAATCCATTTTCGCTTAATGCGCGCTCCATAACTTGTCCTGGAATTCCTGGAAATGCGGCTTGAACAACCCAAGGAGAAAAGTTTTCCTCAAATTTTTCATCTTCACGGCAGTGCGGAATTATAACGCAACCTTTTATTTCTTTTAGTTTCTTTATGAAATTTTTTGTAAGAATTTTTTGCTGTTCAAATCTTTTTTCTGCGGAAGCGTTTCTTTCTGAAATAAAATATTTTTCAAGGCAAAGTGAAAATGCTTCTGCGCCAAAAAGATTTTCAGTTCCGCTTCTTACATTTTTTTCCTGCCCGCCGCCTTTTAAAAACGAATTCAATTCTTTTGCAAGATAAAGAATGCCGATTCCTCTTGGTCCGCCAATTTTGTGCGCGCTGAATGAAGCTGAATCAATTCCGCTTGCCTTTAAGTTCAGTGGAATTTTTCCTGCAGCCTGAACGCAGTCAACATGAAAAAATGGTTTTCGTTTTCCTTTTGTTTTTTCTTCAATAATTTTTGCGATTTCATAAATAGGCTGAATTGCGCCGGTTTCGTTATTTACCGCCATTAC
>NZ_DBKJ01000042.1:26635-85143 GCF_002297325.1 Treponema sp. UBA753
TTTCGTTATTTACCGCCATTACGGAAACAAATGCAGTGTCTTCTTGAAGCGCATCTGAAATGCTTTGGGCGCAAACAATCCCATTTTTACCTGGATTTACATTTATAACTTTCCATCCGCAATTTTGCATTGGCTTTGCCATTTCCCGTAAAGCCGGATGCTCAATAGAACTTAATACAACGCTTCCTTTTTGAGGTCGGCTTAAGACAGAAAGAAGCGCAAGATGATCTCCTTCTGTTCCGCCGGAAGTGAAAAAAATATTTTCTGCATTTACTCCTAAGGCTTGAGCTGCTCTTTTTCTTGCGTTTTCCAAAGCGGACTTTGCATCAGTTCCAGCTTTGTGAATGCTTGAAGGATTTCCCCAATGCTCCATAGAGTATTTTAGTGCCTTAGTTAAAATTTCTTCATCATTTGGAGCTGTTGCGGCCCAGTCAAAATAGTGGTTTGCTGAAATCATTTTAAAACCTCAAGAATTTCATCGTCTTGAACTTCTGTTGCCAATGTGGATTGTTCAGTTTTTTGAAGAATTACTTTTACGCAGCTTCCAGAATTTTTTTTGTCTTTGTGCATTGCAGAAACTAAAGCAAGTGTTGCATCTGGAATGTTTTTTATAATTTGTGGAATGTGCTCTGTGCAGAATCCGTAGTCAAAAAGAATTGACTTGCATTCTTTTGTAAATTCAGCAGTACAAAGTTTTTTGCTAAAAGCAAGATCCAAGGCTCTTCCAATTCCCCAGGCAACAGCTTCTCCGTGGCTTATTCTTCCAAGTCCTGCTACAGTTTCAAGCGCGTGCCCAAAAGTATGTCCGTAATTTAAATATGCGCGGATTCCTTTTTCTTTAAAATCTTCATGCACGGTTTTTGCTTTTGCTTTTGCGCAAATTGCAATTATTTTTTGCAGAACTTCTTCGTTGCGACTCATAACTTTTTCTTTTTGTGTCTTTAAAATTTCTGTTAATTCTGAAGAAAAAAGAAAAGCTGTTTTTACAACTTCGCCAAGCCCTGAAATAAATTCATTCTGCGGAAGACTTTGTATAAATGAACTCCATATATGAATTTTTTTTGCAGGATAAAAAGCTCCAATCATGTTTTTGTAGCTATTAAAGTCGCATCCAGTTTTTCCACCGATCGAAGCGTCAACGTCAGAAAGCAAAGTTGTTGGAACAAACTCAACATCAACTCCGCGCTTGAACATCGAAGCCGCAAACCCTGTCATGTCGCTTAAAACTCCGCCTCCGATTGCAACAAAAAGGCAGTTCCTGTTGAAGTTTGAGCTTAAAGCTGCTCTTACAATTTCGAGGACATTTTCTATTGTCTTGTATTTTTCACCTGCCCCAAGGATGCAAAGCGTGTCGTTTCCTTTTTTGAAAACAGAAGGAACTTTTATTTTGTCTGTGTTTTCACTTGTAAAATGTGAAATAAAATCTGCGCATAAAGGAGCGATGTTTGTGTCGGTAACGAAGAGCCTGTTGCGTTTGTTTTCCGCAGAAAGATAAAGGCTGCATAGGTCATTTTTTCCGCTGTAAAAAAGAATGTCAGTTTTATCAAAGCCTGAATTTTCAGGAAAAAAAAGTTCAAAACTATCTATCGGTGAAATATTCATTGCTACAGTTTACTGCATTTTGTAAATGGAAGCAAACCCTATTGGAACTTTGAAAATGATTTTTGCAGAAAGTCATTCCCGCGACATTCAGTTGAATTTCACAGGAATGATAATTGGCTAGTTAAAAATTATTTTACGAATTCCAAAAGAATTTTTCCGTCTTTTGAACGGAGCGTAAGTGTGTTTCCAACGAGAGAATAAGATGCGGTCTGATCTAGGTTGATATAAAATTGCTGCTCAAGTTCCTGTGCTTCTTTGCTTCCGGAAGCCATCAACGTTGAGGCTCCGAGCGTGAACGAAAGTTTTTTTTCAGTCTCGTCAAGATTGTAGTCCATTGAGTAATAGTTTACGCCGGAAAAACCAGAAGCTTTGTTTTCTTCATTAAATGTAAGTGTGGGAAGTTCTGTTTTGTCTGCGTCTATGCTTTGGACTCCGTTGTTCTTTAGAATTGCAGTTAATGTCCAGTTTGCGTCTTTTATAGAAGCCTTTGCAAAAACAAACTCTGAATTTTCTGTTGAATTAAAAATGCACAAAAGAATTTTTCCGTCTTGAGTTTTTGTTTTCCAACTGTCAGCCCCCACTGCGGAATTTAAAAAGAGCCTTTCAAATTCCATGTCCTCTTTGCTTCCCATCATTTTTGTAGAAATAAATCCCGGCTCTGCACGAAGCTTTTTCCCATTTGCTTTGTAAAGGCCAGAGAAAGAATTTACGCCGGAAAATCCAGATACTTTGATGTTCAAGTTTTCATCTTTTGAAATAGAAATTGTGGCGCATGAAAAGTCTATTTGCTTTTCTCCAATTTTGTACTGAACAAGATTCCAATCGCCTTCAATTTGCTTTGCGTCCTTTGATTTACAGCCCCAAAAAGCCAGCACTGTAAATGACATAACTGCCGTAAAAAGTTTGATTTTTTTCATTTTTATTTTGCTCCATAAAAAAAAGTCAATGTAGATAAAAATAACAGTATTTCAGCTAGTTTATCTTATACTTATTTTTCTATTTTATATATTTCAAGCGAGTCTGCAAGGGTTTGAATTTGCTCCACGGATTTGTTCGCAAGATTTGAAACTTCCTTGAGCTGCGTGTTTATGGCAAGCGCGCTTTCAGAAATCGCATCTACGCTCATTACAAGTTCCATTGTCCGCGTTGTAACTTTTTCCATTGCAGAAGCGATATTCAAAGTGTCCTTTTCCATGTCCGAAAATCCGCTGGAAACAGAAGCTGAACCGGACGACAGAGCCTTAAGTTTTTCCGCAACTGAAATGTTCAGTGCATTCTCATTTTCAATTATGCCAGACATTTCCTTAAAGTCTGAGTCAACTGCGGAAACCTGCTTCACGATGTCCGAGAAAATCTGGCTTGTAACTTCTGAAACTTCCACGACATGCTGAACTGAGTCGATGATTCCGCTGATAACTTTTGCAACATTCTCCGACTGTGCGTGTGTTTTTTCTGAAAGTTTTCTGATTTCCTGCGCAACAACCGCAAAACCGTCGCCAGCCTTTCCGGCATGAGCCGCCTCAATCGCCGCATTCATGGCAAGAAGGTTTGTCTGGTCTGAAATTGATGAAATAATCTTATTCGTTTCAAGAAGTTTTTCCGTGTCGTTTGAAATCTGCTGAATCGTTTCCGAAACTTGCTTGATGTGCAGGTTTCCTTTTTCCGATGCGGAAGAAAGAAGTCCCATATTTTCAACCGTGAACTTTCTTATTTTGTCAACCGATTCAACTGAATCCAGAAGCTGCTTGACCTGTTCGCCTGACTCTTCGATGTCCGAAATCTGTGTGCTGATTATGCTTCCGAATCCTTTGAGCCTTTCTGCGGTCTTTTCGATTGTGTCGGATGCGGTGCGAATCATTTCCTGCTGCTCCGAAACTGAATTCTTTACTTCCTCAAGTTCAGTAACAATTGCCGCTGACTTTTCCTTTCCTGAATCGAAATTTTTCTGCTGAAGATTGTTTGTATCGTGAACGTAGTCTGCTTTTTCCGTAATTCCGTTTATGAGAGAATTTACAGTCGCCGTGATATGCGAGAGACTTCCCGCAAGGCTTCCGATTTCATCTTTTTTCTTGTAGTTGAATTTCTCTGTGAAGTCTCCGTCTGCAATTTTGTTCATGGATTCCCTAAGTTTTAAAAGAGGCTTTAAAATCAGCGAGATGAAGAGAGTGTACAGGCATGAAACAACGAGCATTCCAGTTATGAACATAGCAAGCATCACGACAAGAGAGCTTTCGGTTGCCATTCCGGAAGAAATGTCTATGCGGCGAACAAGATACCAGTCAAGAACTTTTACGTAGCAAAGCCCATACTCTGAATCGCCCAAACTGAACGTATAAACTTGTCCGTCTTTGTAGTTTTCAAGTGAGCCTTCTATTTTTTCGTAAAGTCCGCCGAACTGATTCTTTACCAGTGCCTTCTGGCTTACAAGCGACTTGTCTTCTGCCCCAGTAATTTCACCAAGGCTGTTGAAGAAGAAAAGCTGTCCGTTTCCGCCTCCGCTTACAGTCTTGTAAACAGACTCAAGAAACGAATCCAAAATAATTCCTGTTCCGACTACACCAACCGGCTTTTTGTCCGCAGAAAAAACAGGTGCGTTCACCCAGAGGCAAGTCTCATCCACGTCCGGATTGTAGTTTATGTTGAAGTTATATGATTCGGTCTCGTAAAGAGTCATGTTGTACCAGTAGCTTTCTGGCTTTTTGGGATCAAGTGTGTAGGAATATTTGTCTCCAAAGTAGAAAAAATGATCGGTGTCGTTTATCCAAAAATTTATGCCGGAAGAAAAAGCTTTTCCGTAGGCTGACATCTCGTCAAAGGCAGGCTTTTGCAAGCTCTTGTCGGTCGCATTCCGAAAATAATTTGAAATTACAGGCGAATGCGCCATTTGAAGGGCAAGGGTGATGTCCTTGTTCACCGAAGACTCAAGCATGAGCTGGTCAATGCTAAGTTCCGTTCGAATTCCCTGCGAAATATTCTTTCGCCCGATTTTGTTCTTTGCAATGCCATAAGTAAAAAGTGAAATAAAACAGATTAAAAGGAAAAATACAGACGAAAACAGAAGAGTTTTTTTCATTAAAGACATGGCGGCCTCCAATTTATTATAAATTATACATTAGATTTTTTTTATTTCAACTTAAAAATATTTTTTTATCAAAAATTCTGCTAAATGAACTTTTTATGTTGAATGCCGATTCTGTATGTTTCTACATTGCCGGGGCTTTGATATTCTTTTGAATTTGCTCTATATTTTGTATATAAAAACATAAAACGAGGTGCTATTTATGGAAGAAAACGAAGAAAAAATGCTTTCAGAAGCGGAACAGTTTAGAAACCGGGTTATTTTAAAGGCAGCGCGCATAGAAAAAGTTGAGCAGCATCCTGGTGGAAGCCTTCTATATATACTTACATTGAACGATGGGGATGAAGAGCCTAGACAGATTGTAAGTTCAATTGTGCCTTTTTATAAGCCGGAAGAACTGTTGGGAAAAACAATCGTTATTGTTTACAATTTGAAGCCTGCAAATTTCCGCGGAGTTAGAAGCAACGGAATGCTGCTTGCGGCGTCTGATCCAAATGTTACGGACCAGGAAACTTGCGAAGTGCTTTTTGTGCCTCAGTTTGAGCCTGGAACAATTCTTGAGCCGGAAGGTTTTGAAGCTCCTACTGAAAAATACTGCTATGTTAAGCCGGATAAATTCTTTTCGTTCAAAATTTATACAAAAGACGGATTTGTTGAAATCGACGGAAAGAAAATTGGTGCGGACGGAAAATTCATTGAAGCCAAAGTTTACAAAAACGGCTCTGTCGGCTGAAAAAACTGATTTTCTTTAAAGAATTTGTTTGACTTCTGTAGTTTTTGAATTTATAATTGTTGCATAACATAAACCCTTAGGAGGCCGAAATTGGCAAAGGTAGAATTAAAAGGAATCGGTAAGATTTACGACGGAAATGTTCAGGCTGTAGAAAATGCCAACATTGTTATTGAAGACCGCGACTTCTGTGTATTCGTAGGTCCATCTGGATGTGGAAAGTCAACAACTCTCCGCATGGTTGCAGGTTTGGAAGAAATTTCAGAAGGCGAGCTTCTTATTGACGGCGAGCTTATGAACGATGTTCCGCCAAAAGATAGAAACATTGCGATGGTTTTCCAGAACTATGCTCTTTATCCGCACATGACAGTATATGACAACATGGCATTCGGACTTAAGATCCGCAAAATGGACAAAGGTGAAATTAAACGCCGTGTTGATGAAGCTGCTAATATTCTTGGTCTTACACAGTACTTGGACCGCAAGCCAAAGGCTCTTTCTGGTGGACAGAGACAGCGTGTTGCTGTAGGACGTGCAATTGTTCGCAACCCTAAAGTATTCTTGTTTGATGAGCCTCTTTCTAACCTTGATGCAAAACTCCGTGTTACAATGCGTGGAGAAATTGCAGGCTTGCACCAGAGACTTAATGCAACAATGATTTATGTTACTCACGACCAGATTGAAGCTATGACAATGGGTACAAAAATCGTTGTTATGAAAGATGGCCACGTACAGCAGATTGGCGAACCACTTTATTTGTATAACCACCCAATCAATAAATTCGTTGCAGGATTTATTGGAACTCCTCCAATGAACTTCCTTTCTGTTACAATTAAGAAAGAAGGCGATAAGATTGTTGCTGATGAAGGCACATTCACAGTTGTTCCGACAGCAGAGCAGCAGGCTTCTCTTAAAGACTATGTAGGAAAAGAAGTTTACTTCGGTGTACGTCCAGAAGACCTTGTTTATTCAGAAGCTCCAGCTGCAGAAAACAATATGCAGATGAAAGTTTCTAACAAGGAGCCTCTTGGTGCAGAAACACACCTCTTCCTTTCTACAAAGACACAGAGCATTGTTGCCCGTGTACAGGCTTCTTCTAAGGGAGACTTCAAAATTGGTGAAACTGTAAACTTTAAGCCAGCAATGGAAAGATGCAAGTTCTTTGCTAAGAATCCAGAAGATCAGAGCAAGGAAATCAACATCTGTGAAGCAGACAAAATTTCTGCTCCATGGCTCAAGAATGCTATTACAGGCGAAGTTGGCTATAAAGTAGCAATTGGTTCTGAAATCAGAAAATAATCTATGCTTTTCAAGTTTGCTTAGGCAGGCTTGAAAATTTGTAGCCTTGGACACCGCTAGAGCAATTCTGGCGGTGTTTTTTTTATATCATTTGAAGTGTTTGGCTGTATAATATTTATTGTAATTGCTTTTTTTTTATTGTAAACTTTCAGCATGATAAAAGCTAATTCACTTGTTATATATAAAAATACTGCTGCTGTTGTTCTTTCTGCTGCTGAAAATAATAAGTTTTCTATAAAATTCCAGTCTGTTCCTGCCACTGCCACAAAGCCTGCTGTCTATGACACTCAGAATGTCCGCACAAAAGATATTCTTTTGTTGAATGAGGGGCCTGTTTCATCCCTTGAATCTGCATTGAAATTTACTGCGGAAAAATGTCCTTCAGCCTCTGATATTTACAATCTTGAGCAGACAAATGAAGTTTTCCTTCAGATAAAAGACTGCTATGAGCTTTTGGCAGGCGAATCTTCCGGGGAAATTTACCCTTTCAATGAACTGGTTTCGCTTTTTAGAGGCGAAGTAAAAGCTGATGAAGCTTGGGGGCTTTACTGCGCTTTAAAGAATACAGTTTATTTTAGCCAGGTTTTAAAGGAGCAGCTGGACGGAAAAATTGCGTTTGCTGTCCGCCCTCAAAAAGAAATTGATTCCCTTGTAAAAAAAGCCGGTGAAAAAGAAAGAGAAGCCGAACTGCGGTCAGAATTTATTCAGCGATTAAAAACTGGCAAGCTTTTGCCAGAAGATTCTGTTTTTATGGGCGATGTAGAAGCTCTTGCGCTTGGAAAAACAGATAAAAGCCGCACGATGCACGATGCCGGTTTAAAAGAAACTCCGGAGCGAGCTCATAAACTTTTGCTTGATACTGGACTTTGGGACATTACACGCAATCCGTATCCTTTGCGCTGGGGACTTTCCACAAAGTCAGCATCAGATTCCCTTGATTCTCCGCCCGAAGAAGAGAGGCTTGAGCTTGACAGTGTTTCTTATGCAATCGACAATGCTTGGTCAACAGATCCTGACGATGCTGTTGCTTTTGATGGACAATATCTTTGGATTCATATTGCAGACCCGGCGTCTACAGTTCAGCCAGATTCGCCAATTGATAAAAATGCACGCGCAAGAGGGGCAACTCTTTATATTCCAGAGGGTGCTGCAAGAATGCTGTGCGAAAGCTGTCTTGAAGATTATGCGCTTGGACTAAAGGAAAAAAGCCGTGCCTTGTCTTTTAGAATTCTTCTTGATGAAAATGGTGCAATTGAAGATTGTTCTGTTTTTAAGACACTTATAAAAGTAAAACGGCTTTCTTATGAGCAGGCTGATGAACTTATGGAAAGTGAAGAGCTAAAACCTCTTTTTTCTATAGCATGGAAAAATGTAGAACGCCGCAAAAAGTCCGGAGCTGTTCAGATTTCAATGCCGGAAGTTCATATTTCAGTTGAACCTGAATCAAAAAAAGTTTCAATAGAGCCTCTTGTTCATCCCAAAAGTTCAGAAATGATTCGTGAAATGATGCTTTTGGCCGGAGAAGGAGCTGCAAAATTCGCATTTAAGAATCAAATTCCGTTTCCGTTTATAAGCCAGGAAGCTCCTGTAATTCCAGATGATATTCCAGAAGGTCTTGCAGGTCAGTTCAGACTTAGAAGGTGCATGAGAAAAAGATCTGTCGGCGTAACTCCTGGAATGCACTGCGCTTTAGGGCTTAATATGTACAGCCAAGTTACAAGTCCTTTGCGCCGCTACGGAGATTTGATTGCGCATATTCAATTGAGGGCTTTTTTGGATAAGAGGGAGCTTTTGGATAAAGACACTATGCTTATGCGCATTTCAGAAGGTGATGCCGGAGCGCAGGCGGCGCACAAAGCTGAACGCAAAAGCAATATGCACTGGACTCTTGTTTATCTTTTGCAGAATCCCGGATGGACAGGAGAAGCTGTATGCGTTGACAAGAGCATGAAGCTTCCTTTGTTTTCAATTCCTTCTCTTGCAATTGAAACCTTTATGCCGTGCCCTGAAAAAACAGAGCTTAATGATGTAGTGAAAATAAAGGTAAAGAAAATTGATCTTACAGAGCAGCAAGTTGAATTTGAAATTATAAATTAAATTTTTACGCACAAAAATATTGAGGTATATGTTAAATGAAAAATTTTCAGAACGGAATTGAAACGAAATGCATCCATTCAGGATATGAGCCAAAAAATGGCGAGCCTAGAATGATTCCAATTGTTCAAAGCACAACTTTTAAGTATGACACAAGCGAGGCAATGGGAAGGCTTTTTGACCTTGAGGCTTCCGGCTATTTTTACAGTAGGCTTCAAAATCCTACAAATGACTATGTGGCTGCAAAGATTGCTGCTCTTGAAGGCGGAACGGCTGCCATGCTTACTTCTTCTGGACAGGCTGCAAATTTTTTTGCGGTTTTCAATATTGCAAGCGCAGGCGATCATGTTGTTGTTTCTTCTACGATTTACGGTGGAACTTTCAACTTGTTCAATGTTACAATGCGCAAGATGGGAATTGATTTTACTTTTGTAGATCCTGAATGCTCAGAAGAGGAACTTAATGCGGCTTTTAGAGCGAACACAAAAGTAGTTTTTGGCGAGACGATTGCGAATCCTGCTTTGATTGTTTTTGATATTGAGCGCTTTGCAAAAGCTGCGCACAACCACGGAGTTCCGCTTATTGTAGACAATACTTTTGCAACTCCAGTGAATTGCCGTCCGTTTGAATGGGGCGCAGACATTGTAACTCATTCCACGACAAAATATATGGACGGACACGATGCGACTATTGGCGGCGCAATTGTTGATTCTGGAAAATTTGACTGGCTTGCAAATGCTCAGAAGTTTCCGGGGCTTTGTACTCCAGATGAAAGCTATCATGGCGTGGTTTATGCAAAAAAATTTGGAAAAGAAGGCGCATTTATTACAAAGGCAACCGTTCAGCTTATGAGAGACTTTGGCTCTGTTCAGTCCCCGATAAATGCGTACTTTTTGAATCTTGGACTTGAATCTTTGCCGCTTCGTGTAGCCCGTCACTGCGAAAATGCCTTGAAAGTTGCAGAATTCCTTCAGTCAAATAAAAATGTTTCCTGGGTGAATTATCCTGGATTAAAAGGAAACAAGTATTACGAACTTGCAAAAAAGTATATGCCGAACGGAACTTGCGGAGTTGTTTCTTTTGGAGTAAAAGGCGGAAGAAAGTCTGCTGAAAAATTCATGTCGAATCTTAAGCTTGCAATGATTGCAACACACGTTGCGGACAGCAGGACTTGTGTTCTTCATCCTGCAAGTTCAACACACAGACAGATGTCAGACGAGGAACTAAAGGCTGCAGGAGTTTTGCCAGATATGGTAAGGCTTTCTGTTGGTGTTGAAAATGTAAATGATATAATTGCTGATTTAACTCAGGCACTGGAGGTTTAAAATGCCGCATATTACAGTTCAAATGTTTCCCGGAAGAAACGACGAAATCAAGAAAAATCTTGCAGAAAAACTTGCAAAACTTGCGAGCGAAGAACTTGGCAGGGGAATCGAGCATTTTTCTGTTTCTGTAGAAGATATTCCGCAGGATGAATGGAAAAGCCGTGTTTTTGACAAGATTGTAGACCCGGACAATAAAACAGTTTTTGTAAAGCCTGGCTATACAATGTAGCCGGATATAAAATAAAATGTTTTTGTTGACAGTATCAGTTTTGCATGATATATTTTCTACTATGAAAAACATAACCCGTTGGGCAGTAATCATCAATATCTCATCGTTGGCTTACCTTTACTTTAGCTTTTATTGGTTTTCTCGTGCCTTGCGGAAGTTTCGCTAAATAATAGCGAGCATTGTGTTTGCCGTATAACTGGTAAAATAATGGAGCCTTCCGCAGTGGAAGGCTCTTTTTTTTGCCTGATGGTTTAAATTTTGGAGGTTTTTGTATGATAGTGATTTTAAAGAAAGGCGCAACAGAGCCGGCAATTAATGAATTTGTTGAAGAAGTTAAGCAGAAAGGTCTTGGCGTTCATATTTCAACAGGTGTGGACAAAACAATTATTGGTCTTTTGGGCGATACTTCAAAGCTTGTTCCAGAGGATTTTCTTGCAAATGATATAGTTGAAACTGCTGAGCGTGTCAGCGCACCATATAAAATGGCAAGCCGTTCGTTTCATCCGGAAAACACAGTTGTCTGCATCGGAGCCAGACAGAGCGGCGTTATTGAATGCAAAATTGGAGATGGAAAAACTGTTCCTGTAATTGCAGGTCCTTGCGCTGTAGAAACAGAAGGTCAGATTATGGATGCTGCGTTTGCTGTAAAAAAAGCTGGAGCGAGAATTTTACGTGGCGGAGCATACAAGCCAAGAACCTCACCTTATAGTTTTCAGGGACTTGGAAAAGAGGGCATAAAGCTTCTTGAAAAAGCGAAGAAAGAAACAGGACTTCCAATCTGCACAGAACTTATGGCAATCAGCGAGCTAAAAAATTTTGAAAATGTTGACTTGATTCAAGTTGGAGCAAGAAACTTTCAGAACTTTGATCTTTTGAAAGAACTTGGAAAATTCAACAAACCTGTTTTGCTCAAGCGCGGTCTTTCTGGAACAATCAACGAGCTTTTGATGAGCGCGGAATATATAATGGCCAACGGAAACGAAAATGTCATTCTTTGCGAACGCGGAATCAGAACTTATGATGGCTACACACGCAACTGCCTTGACGTGAGCTCAGTTCCTTATCTTCATAAAGTTTCCCACTTGCCGGTTGTAATTGATCCAAGCCATGCCTGCGGAATCAGGTGGATGGTTGGAACTCTTGCCCAGTCTGCTGTTGCCGCCGGTGCTGACGGACTTGAAATTGAAGTTCACTGCTGCCCTGAAAAAGCCTGGAGCGATGCAAGTCAGCAGCTTCCACCTAGCCAGTTTGAAGAGCTTATGGCTAAGCTTGGAAAATATGCAGCTGTTGAAGGAAAATCTATGTAAAAAAAATGCCGGTGTTTCATAAGAAAAAATGAAGTTTCGGCACTTTTGCAATAAAAGGATTTCAAATTGAAAAATTTATCAGACTTGACTTATGGAATTGTTGGATTCGGTCTTATGGGCGGCTCTCTTGGAAAGGCAATCAGGGAAAATGTGCTTTCAGTTTCTTCTGCCAGCGGAAAAATTCTTGCTGCGGACATAAATGAATCCTCCCTTTCCTTGGCGAGGGAGCAGCACATTGCGGATGAAACTTTTCTTATCAGCAAAGTTGACTCTATGCTTTGCCAGTGCGACTTTGTTTTTGTGTGCCTTTATCCTCATGCGACTTTGGAATTTTTAATTCAGCACAAAAACAGTTTTAAGCCCGGCTCAATTGTAACGGACATAAGCGGAGTCAAGTCTGAAATATTTTCCCAGTTGAATGAAATTCTTTCTGGCGAGTTTGACTTTATTCCGGGACACCCGATGGCGGGTAGCGAAAAGGAAGGATATGCAAACTCCTGCGGTTCAATTTTTAAAAACCATAATTACATTTTAATGCCTCTCAAACAGAACAAGATTGAAAGTCTGGAACTTTTTAAGCAGCTTATTTCGCTTATGGGGTTTACTCGCATTGTAGAAACAGATGCTTTTGTTCACGACCATAAAATTGCGTTTACTTCCCAACTTTGCCATGTAATTGCGAGCGCGCTTGTTGATAGTGCTGAAGATTCAAAAATAACGGCTTTTGGCGGCGGAAGCTTTGAGGATTTAACTAGAATCGCTATGATTAACGCGCCTTTGTGGACGGAACTTTTTCTTGCGAATAAAAAAGAACTTCTGCTTCACATTGAAAACTTTGAAAAATCTTTGAATGAATTAAAAGGCTTTATAGAAAAAAGCGATGCTGCTTCCTTGAAATCTTATCTCGAAAATGTACGTGAAAAACGCATTTCCATGAGCCGCATAGAATTAAAAGTGTAAAGCTCAAAGAAGCCCGATGCAATTCATTTACTTCTGAAGCAGTTTGAAAACTCCATCGTCTGGATTAAATTCAACTCCTTCATCGTCACTTTCTTTAGGAAAAGTTCCTTTAAGAAAATAGTCGTCAAGCATATGAATGTAATATTTTGCAAC
The DNA here is from genome assembly GCF_002297325.1 of Treponema sp. UBA753. Lineage (NCBI taxonomy): Bacteria > Pseudomonadati > Spirochaetota > Spirochaetia > Treponematales > Treponemataceae > Treponema > Treponema sp. UBA753. Next base: position 39,414 of record NZ_DBKJ01000042.1, read on the forward strand.
GTTGTCAGCACTGTTTTTTTCCGCAAGCAAAGAAAATAGTTCCTTTGCTTTTGTGTAATTTCTGTTGTTAAATTCAACCATTGCATTTTCCCACTTTTGCATATAGTCAAGAAGCTCTGGAGATGCAAGCGATTTTTCTTCAATTAGTTCATAAAGTCCAATCGGTGTGTTGATATTTACAACCCGAACACGATCAAGAGAGCGCACAACGAATCTGTCTCCAAGCAATTCTTTTGTGCTTTGGCTGATAAGAATCCCATTTGTATGGTACTGCTTGTTTACACCTTCAAGACGGGACGCAAGGTTTACATTGTTGCCCATCATTGTGTAGTTCTTTTTCTTTTCTGAGCCAAAGTAGCCAGCAATCATTTCTCCGGAGTTAATTCCGATTCTTGTGAAAATTGACTTGTTGTTTGCCACAAGTGTTTTAAACGCTGAATACAAGGCTTCTTCCATCCATGAAGGCTTAGGATTTTGCGAATATCGGATAATATCTTGATTCATTACTTGTTCTGCTTTTTTCATTTTTATTGCGGCGGCACACGCGTGAACTGCATGGTCTGGCATTGCAACTGGCGCACCGACAAGAGCAACAATCGCATCTCCCTCGTACTTATCAACAGTTCCTTTTTCATCAATTATGATGTCAGACATTTTTGTAAGATAAAAGTTTAGAAGACAGCCAAGCTCTTTTGCTGTAAGCAGCTCGCTAAAGGATGAAAACTTTTGAATGTCTGTAAAAATCGCCGACATTTCAAATTCTTTTCCTCCCAATGTAAATGAAGAAGAGTCATTTATAATTTGATTGACAACATCTTTTGAAAGGCACTGGCTGAACGCAGAACGGATAAAGCGTTTTTGCTTTCCTTCTACAGACAAGCTTACAACAACACTTGCCATTTCTGAAATAAGAAAGGCGAACAAAGGCGCAATCATTAAAAGCCAGATTCCGTTGTTGAACAAAATTACAGGCACAAAAATTGAAACTGCAATTCCTGCAAGAATTCCTGCTGAAATAAAAGCAGCAGAGAACCGCGGAGAAATTTTTTCACTTATGACAGCAAACAAAGATGCAAAAAATGCAAGCGCAATCAGCCACAAAAGAGAAATGCAAAATGGAACTTTTTTTATAAAGCTGTTTGTAAGATAATTGTCCAAAGCTGTAATATGAATTCCAACTCCAGGGTAAACTTGTGAAACCGGTGTTGAGCAAATGTCAAAAAGTCCTGGAGCGTAGTATGCACAGAAAATATAAAGGTCATTAAAATCGTCTGGAGACAAGATACCTTCCTTTCCTTGCATCCAAAGTTCATGGCTTTCAAGAATATTTTTTGCGCTGTATGGAAAATAATCATCTATGGATTTTGTAAATCGTAAAAGGGCAGTGTTGTTGTCTAATACAGGAATAGAAGAAAAGTCAGGAGATTCTTCAGTTAAAAAAAGCGGAGCAAGTCCAAGCGTAGGATATTCAGTTTCATAAAATGTGTCAAAAAGGCGGGTACGGCGAATAATGTCATCGCTGTCTTTTGTGCTTGTAATGTTTCCTAAAAGAGCAGCATTGTCATTGATTGGCTTTACAGGCATTAAAGTTTTTCCGTAGTCATCTGCGGAATAAAAAAATGTCTGGATAACTTTTTTGCTTTTTGCTTCTGCCATGCCTAAGGCAATGTCATCTTCTTCTCCATATACAGAAGGCTCTGTATAAAGAATATCAAATGCAATTGCCTTAGGATTTCCGGCTGAAATAAAATCAATCATTCTTCCATAAGCTTCTCTAGGCCAAGGCCATGACCAGTTGTATTTTTCTTTTGCCCAGTCAATGCTTTCCTGATCAACAATAATTAAACAAATCTCTTCGCAAGGCTGCTTGTATTTTGCTGCATTTATCATGCGAAGATCGTAAGATTTGTTTTCAAAAGCGTTGAATGCTCCTGAAAAGTGAAAAATTAAAGTTATCAGAATGCTTGAAAGAGCAATAAGTATGGCTCTTGTCCAAAGCTTATGTTTTTGTTTCATGGTTGTTTTATTCCTGCTAAAGCGTTTTCAAATCTTGACTGGCGGGCATCTCTTCCGATTCCTGTAAAAGTAAAATTTTTAAGAACTTTTTGCACGCTGTTGATTCTGGTCTCTGGCTTTGGATGGGTTTTTCCCCAGCCTGAATCTTCTCCGCTGCTTTTGGACTTGAGCATTTTAAGAACATCAGTCAAAGCATTTGGATCATAGCCTGTATCTGCCATAAGCGAAACTGCTTTTTCGTCAGCTTTGAATTCTTGGCCTTTTGTATATCCAGTTTCTGTAATGACATTCATCATGGAAATGCTGGAACTGGTAAGAAAATCTGCGGACTGTTTTTCCTCTTGATTAAGATTTGAAAACTGCTTTGTGTAGTTTTTTGCCATTGTTGCAGAATTTGAAATTGCTTCTGTTGTTCTTACGGTCTTGATTGCAGTGGTTGCATGCTTAAGCTGAATATGTGCAATTTCATGTGCAATGATTGCTGCGACTTCGTCTTCTGAATTGCAGCATTTTAAAATTCCTGTTGTAATAAAAATATGTCCGCCGCTTGTAGACAACGCATTGATTTCATCTGAATCAAGAATCGCAACGCAATAATCCTTATAAATTTTTGGTGTGTCAGAATTCATTGTGATTGCTTTGCAAATTTTATTAACATAGGCAGTTGCCTTTGGAAATGCCGTGTAAAGCTTGTATTCTGTAAGGACGTTTGACGCAACAGTTCTTCCGATAAAATATGAGTCCTGCGTTGTAATAGGCTCTGCGGCTCTATCGATTGACTCAACTGTACTGCTGGCTTGCTCAAGTGTTTTTTTTACATCTTGGCTTTTTTGAACAGCGGAATTGACTTTATTTAATGCGCCAAAAATATCAGCGGAAAATGCGGCTAAAGAAATTGCTGAAAATATACAAGCGCAAATAATTTTTTTTGCTAGCTCTTTCATTATTCTTCACCTCCGGCATTGAGCTGGCCTTCTTTTATAAAAGCAATGGCATCTTTTTCTGAACATGCATTTGTTTCAATTTTATCAACTTGAGCATAGGAAATTTCATTTGCTTGGCTGTAAACTTTTTCAAAAGCTTTGTCCATTCCTTTTCCTGCAAGTCCAAGTTCTTTTGCATTTGCGGAAGTTTTTCCGCTGACATTTACAATCAGCTTTTTTGTTGTTAAAGATGAATTTGGAAGCCAGCCTTTAATTTTTCCATCTTCGGATGAAATACAGGACCAAGATTTTCCTTTTGAAGTAACTTTTACTTTATCGCCAAGCTTTAAAGTTCCTGTGCTAGATGCAAACTGGGATGCCTTGACTCTGACAATTGCTGAATCCACCTGCACATACTGCGGCTTTGGCTCTGCGGCAAATGCTGAACAAAAATTCAGTGCCATAACTGATAAAAGAATAATTTTGATTTTACTCATGCCCAAAGTATATCATTGTAACTGTTTGTGTTAAATAGTAAAAATGATAAAATCTATATACTCCAATATTGTTGTGGAATCTGTTTTTTCAGAAACTTTTGACTAAAGGATTTTAGAATTCTAATAATATAGAAAAAACATACATTTACAGTACCCATACTCATCGACTGTCAGTACGTATATTCATAGATAGTCTGTATGTGATATTCATATAGAATCTATAAGCAAACCAATGTTTGCATTTTGGCTATATTCAGTTTATAATAGAAAACTCTGGAGTAAATTTGATGAATAAAGATTTTGATGTTCTTGATAAAGTAATTGGTCGTGTGCCTGATTTTCCAAAAAAAGGCGTTTTGTTTTACGATATAACTGGAGTTCTTCGCCATCCGGAAGCATTTCGCTATACAATTGAACGTATGGTAGAACTCTACGAAGGTAAAAGAATAGATGCTGTTGCTGGAATTGAGTCGCGCGGATTTGTGTTTGCAGCACCTTTTGCCCAGGCAATGGGGATTCCTCTTATTTTGATTCGCAAAAAAGGAAAACTTCCCGGAAAAACATATACTTGCAAATATGAGCTTGAATATGGTTCCGCTGAAATTGAAGTACATACTGCCGATATTTCAAAAGGCCAGAATATTCTTTTGGTTGATGACCTTATTGCAACTGGCGGAACTTTAAAGGCGGCGGCAAATTTGATAGAGCAGGGCGGAGCTAAAGCGACAGATGTTTTTGGTGTTATAGGATTACCTTTCTTGAATTATCAGAAAAAACTTGAAGGCCTTAATGTTACAACTCTTGTAAATTATCAATCTGAATAAGATTTCGCTTTTCCGATTGTATAATTTTTGTATCGTTTTATAAAAATTTATGTTATAATTCTAAGCATGAGTACACATATTAATGCAAAAGAAGGAGACATCGCGGAGGCAGTTTTGCTTCCTGGAGACCCTCTTAGAGCTAAGTTTATTGCTGAAAATTTCTTGCAGGATGCCAAGTGCTATAATGAAGTCCGCGGAATGTATGGATTTACAGGGCTTTATAATGGAAAAAGAGTTTCTGTTCAGGGAACTGGAATGGGGCAGCCTTCGCTTTCTATTTATGTGAATGAACTTTTTCAGTTTTATAATGTGCAGAAAGCTGTGCGTGTTGGAACTTGCGGGGCTGTGCAGAAGAACATTGCGCTTAGAGATGTTATTCTTGCGGAAGGCGCGTGTTCAGATTCCGGGCTGAATACAATGCGATTCAACGGGCTTCATTTTGCTCCTGTTGCAGACTTTGAGCTTCTTACAAAGGCTTATTCTGCTGCTGAAAAAATCGGCATAAAACCGAATGTTGGGCTTTGCGTTTCAAGCGATATGTTTTACGATCCAAAGGAAAACTGGAAGCTTTGGGCAGAATATGGAGTTATGGGCGTAGAAATGGAAGCCGCGGAGCTTTATACTCTTGCTGCAAAATTCAAGAGAAAAGCTTTGGCAGTTCTTACTGTTAGTGACCACATTCTTTTGGGTGGAGAAACTTCCGCAGAAGAACGTCAGGTTACTTTTACAAACATGATGAAGATTGCGCTTGAAACTGTTACTGCATAGTTTTAAATAAAACAAAATGTCATTCCCATGCTGAGACATGGGAATTTGTTATAAAATTTCAATAGATTATCGGGTCAAGCCCGATAATGACATAAAAATATAAAAACTAAAAAATTAATTTAACGGGAGAATGAGAAATGAAACCTGTATTGTTGGTTCTTGCAGCTGGAATGGGAAGTCGTTACGGTGGAGTTAAGCAGATTGATTCTGTAGGTCAGCATGGCGAGTGTCTTTTGGACTTTGCGACTTTTGACGCTAAAAAGAGCGGCTTTGGAAAAGTTGTATTTGTAATCCGTCCTGATATTGAAAAAGATTTTAGGGAACGTCTTTTTGACAGAGTTGCCCGCAACTTTGATGCTGAGTATGTTTTTCAGACACATGATTCTCTTTTGACTGCTGGCGAGGCGGAAAAATCTTCTGCGCGCACAAAGCCTTGGGGAACAATTCATGCTGTTCTTTGCGCTGAAGAAAAAATAAATGCTCCGTTTGCTGTAATAAATAGCGATGATTATTATGGCAGAGAGGCGTTTGCAACTTTGGGAAAATATCTTGGGGGTATAAGCCCTGATTCTCCTGAGCACGCAATGGTTGGCTATGTTCTTGGAAACACTATGAGCAAAAGCGGTTCTGTTAGCCGTGGAGTTTGTTCTGTAAAGGACGGCTATCTTGAGTCAATTGTTGAAAATACGAAAATCAGCTACAAAGGCGATGGAATTATAAGTGAGCTTGACGGCAAGGAAATTCCATTCACAGGAAAAGAATGGGTAAGCATGAATTTCTTTGGGTTCAGTTTAAAGGCGTTTGAGCGGTTCCATAAGTATTGGGATGATTTTAAAGCTTCTTCAATTGACGAGCTTAAGGCGGAAGCTTTACTGCCTGTTGCTGCTAGCGACATCGTAAAGAACGGTGAAGGCAGTATAAAATTCTTTACTTCCTCTGAAAAGTGGTTTGGAATGACTTATCCAGAAGACCGTGAGATTGTAAAGCAGGAAATTGCAAAGAAAATTAAAGACGGATATTATCCTGCAAAACTTTGGGAGAATTAAATGAAAAAACTGAACGCTATAAAGTCTGAAAAAATTTGGGGCTACGAAAACTGGATTGCTTCTACTCATAAAAATGGATTCCAAAAGGATTTCTTTGAAATGTGCGGCGGCGATTATCCTCTTTTGGTAAAAGTTATTCAAGCCGACAAGACTTTGAGCGTTCAGGTTCACCCTGATGATGAAAAAGCTGCTCTTTATGAACATTGCCGTGGAAAAACTGAATGCTGGTATGTTCTTTCAGCAAAAGAAGATACAGAACTTGTCTACGGACTGAATGGAGTCTATAACGCGAGTGAGCTTAGAAAGGCTATTGAAGCGAATTCTTTGCAGGATTGTCTGCGCTATGAAAAAGTTAAGGCTGGAGATTTTATTTATATTCCGGCTGGTACTGTCCATGCAATCTGCGGTGGTTTGCGTCTTTTGGAAGTTCAGCAGTCAAGCGATATTACTTACCGATTGTACGACTGGGGACGCGGAAGAGAGTGTCATGTAGAAAAAGGAATTGCCTGCATAAAAGACAGCAGCGTAAGAAAAATTGCGCCTTTTCCAGGTTCCTTTTCTTGTCCGTATTTTTCTCTTGAAGAAATCAATGTTGAAGATTTTTATTCTTCAAAAATAGAAAATGCTTGCGGCAAAAAAAATCCCCATGATATAGTTCTTGGCTTTGTAATTGAAGGAAGCGGAACTGTAAACGGACTTCCTGCAAATGCGGAAGATATTTTTGCATTTGAGCCTGGAGAATCCGTTGAAATAAAAGGTCATTTAAATCTTATGAAAATTTCTGCAAAGTAGCTTATTAATTTTTACATTTTGATTTTATGTTTGACTTTGATAATTTTTCAGCCACTCTTTAAGCGGAACTGTCCATTCATTGGAATGCTGGCTTTTCTCTATTAAATTTTTGTACATTTCCTTTATGTAACTTGTGATTTCTTTTGAATCGGATTTTTCAATATAAATAGAATTTTTGAACATCGAATCAATAAAATCAATAGACATTTCTTCTGTTAAAAGTTCTGGCGCAGTTTTTGTTACCATATATATTGCTGCTGAAATACAGTTTACGCTATGCTGCTTCATGTATAAGACTGATTCAGCAATTTCTATTCCGTGAGTGTAAAGCTCACTGTTCCACTGTTCTTTTTCTGGTTCTGTAAATTCTTCACGCTCAAAAAGCATTTTATAAAATCCGATTGTAAGAACGACTATTGCAATATGCAGGCTTGGCACGCAAAGATAATGCGGATCCCAAAACTGAATGCCTTTGGATGCTTTTGTTGTTGGCTTTGGGCGCACTGTCGTTGTGAGGCAGTGTGAATAAATTTTATACGCTTCCTTGTAAATCATAATCATGTACTGGACATATTCTGCGCTGAGCTTGATTCCTTCAAAACTTCCGTAGCGTTTCATTGTCATGCACATAGGACGAATCCAGTAATTTACAAAGTCAAGGTAGCATTGTGCGAATTCTGGTTTGAATGGAATTTTTGAATCCAGTTTATGGTCTACTCTTTTTACTGGAATGTGTATTATATGGAATTTTTCAAGATACTGAACTATAAAGAATTTTTGTATTACGTTTAAAATAAAAACTGCAAAATACTTAAGACCTGTCCAGTGAAAAGTGAACATCGCATAAGCATACAGAACGTTAAAACTTTTTAAAGTTCTTCCTAGTGTCTTTTTGATTTTCTTTTGCTCTGGCTTTTTAGCGTTTTTAATTTTGAATTTGTATTTTAGATTTTTCTTTTTCATTTTCCAAAAACTTCCTTTGCAGCTGATACAGTTTCCATTGCGTCCTTTGCATAGAAGTCAGCTCCGATTTTTTTTGCATAGTCTGGTGTTAAAACTGCGCCGCCTACTACAATTTTGCATTCCAAATTATTTTCTTTTAACGCTTTATGAAGCTGGTTTATTGTTTCTTCCATATTAGCGACCGTTGTAGTCATTAGCGCACTTAAACCTACAAGCCGGATTTTGTTTTCTATAACTGTTTTTACAACTGTTTCTGCCGGAACATTTTTTCCTAGGTCGATTACTTTGTATCCATAATTTTCAAGCATTGCCTTGACAATGTTTTTTCCAATATCATGAATATCTCCAAAGACAGTTGCAATTGCTATAGTTCCTTTTTCTTCTTGTTCTTTTCCTGAAGCTGCAAGCGTTTCTTTTATTTTAAGAAATGAATTGCCCACAGTTTCTGCACTAAGCAAAAGCTGCGGAAGAAATTTTTTTCCAATTTCAAAGTCTTTTCCTACGTTGTCAAGAGCTGGAACTATGCAGTTATCGATTATTTTTACAGGGGCATTTTTTTCAAGAAGCCTTGCAGTTGCATCTGCCGCCTTATCCTTGAAACCTTTTTCAATTATCTGAATAAGCTCTTTTTCTTCCGTGTTTTTTTCTGTATTGCTAGTTTCAGTTAAAGTGTTTTTTTTTTCTCCTTCTTTTTGGGGAGATGCGATTGGCGTTCCGTTTATCTGAATGGAAATTGTTCCGTCATTAACTGCATCCAAGATAATTTTCTGCCGGAATTTTTCAGTTGTAGAATCAATAGTTCCTGTGTAAGTCTGAATGTAGTCAAGGCAGTTTTCATCAAAGCAGCCAAGTGCTCTGTAAGCTCTATATGTGTCCATCATAGGAGTGCTTGCAGGATTTATAATTGCTGCGCTAAGTCCTGCTTCAAGTGCAAGCATAAAAAATCTTGAATTAATAATATCTCTTCTTGGAAGTCCAAATGAAATATTAGAAACTCCAAGCACAAACTGGATTCCTTCTTTTCCGAATTTCGCTTTTAAGATTCTGATTGCTTTTACAGTTTCAAGTGATGCCTTCTGTTCTGAGCTTACAGTCAGTGTGAGTGTGTCAATAAAAATATCTCTTATGGGGATTTCGTATTTAGCGGCTTCATGAATTATTTTTTCAGCGACTTTTACTCTTCCTTCCGCAGTCGGGGAAATTCCGTCCTCGTCTATGCAAAGTGCGACAACAGCTCCGCCGTAATGTTTTATTAGAGGAAAAACTTTGTCCATGACTTCTTGCTTGCCGTTGACGCTGTTTACAAGAGCTTTTCCGTTGTAATATCGCAATGCGTATTCCAGAACATCACTTTCGCTTGAATCAATTTGCAGCGGCGTATTGAAAACTTTTTGAACTGACTTTACAGCTTGAAGCATCATTTCTTTTTCGTTTATGCCAGGAAGTCCAACGTTTACATCAAGAATGTGCGCACCTGAATTTATCTGGCTGTCTGCTTCATCAATTATAAACTGCATATCGTTATTTTGAAGCGCTTCCTTGCATTTCTTTTTTCCAGTTGGATTTATGCGCTCACCGATAATTACAGGACCTACTGTTCCACCAGCTTGAACGGTTTTGTTGTAAGAACAGATAAATGACTGGAATTTTTCTTTGCTTGCCTTCAGTTTTTTTTCTGAAAGTTTTTCTGCCATTGTTTTTATATGGTCTGGGGTTGTTCCGCAGCAGCCTCCAAAAATTGAAACTCCAGAGTCAAGAATTTTTTCTTGCGCGTTTGAAAATTCTTCTGGAGTTACTTTGAACACATCTTTTCCATTTATGACTTCTGGAAGTCCTGCGTTTGGCTGAGAAAGAACTGGAATGTGCGAATATTTGCAGAATTGATTTGCAATCTCAATGTCTTCTTCAAGGCTTCCTCCGCAATTAAAACCAAGAACATCAACGTGCAAAGATTCAAGATAAGTTACGCACGTAAGAACGTCTGCTCCTGTTAAGGTTCTGAAGTTAGACTGGAACGTCATTGTTGTTATAACTGGAAGCTTTGTGTTTTCTTTGATTGCAAGGACTGCGGCTTTTACTTCATAAAGGTCGCTCATCGTTTCGATTATTGCAAGGTCTGCGCCTGATTTTTCTGCGGCAATTGCAGCAGCCTTATATGAATTGTATGCTTCATCAAATGTAAGAGGTCCGTTTGGCTCAAGTAGTTTTCCAATCTGTCCTGAATCCCATGCGGTAAAGCAGATTGTGTTTTCATTTTGCTTTTTGCATTCAGCGATTGCTTCTTTTACGAGAGCAATTCCTTTTTCAATAAATTCTTGTGCTGAATGAGATGCATTCTCAAGCTTGATAGGATTTGCTCCGAATGTGTTTGTTGTGCAAATGTTGCTTCCGGCCATTATATATTTTTTGTGAATTTCTTTTATTGCTTCTGGATTATAAAAATTCAAGTCTTCCGGAATAGAGTAGGAAAGACCTGGAATTTTTTGAATCATTGTTCCCATTCCGCCGTCAAAGAAAATGGGTTCACGTTTTTGCATTTTATTAAATAGGAAATTTTTAAATTCGCTCAAGACAAACTCCTTTTGTTAGCTGTTTGTTGCGGAAATAATTTTATCAACGTTTTTGTAAATTTCTTGAGCAACAGAAGGCTTGTTCATTGTGTAAATATGAATGCCCCTTACTCCGTTTGAAATAAGGTCTATAATCTGGTCTGTTGCATAGGCAATTCCGGCCTGGCGCATTGCCTCTGGATTTTCAGAAAAGCGGTCGCAAATTGAAAGGAGTTTTGCTGGAATATATGCGGATGAAAGTTTTACCATTTTTGAAACTTGATTGCTGTTTGTAATCGGCATAATTCCTGCAAAAACCGGGACATGAATTCCTTTTGACTGGATTTGGTAAAGATAGCTGTAGAGCATATTGTTGTCAAAAAACATTTGTGTTGTAAGAAAGTCAACGCCAGCATCTATTTTGTATTTTAAGTTGTCTATATCTTCTTGCCTGTTATGGCTTTCTGGGTGTCCTTCTGGGTAGCAGGCTCCTCCAACACAAAAGCCTTCGTCCTTTAAAATCTTTGCAAGAACATTTGCATGCTCAAGTTCCTTGCTTAGTGGATTTGAAATTCCTTGCGGAATATCTCCGCGCAACGCAAGAACATTTTCAATTTTGTTTTTCTTCATTTGAGAAATTATGTTTTTAGCTTCGTCAATTGTATTTCCAACGCAAGTAAGGTGCGCAAGAACTGGTGTTCCAAATGATAAAATCTTAGAGGCTATTTCAACTGTGTTTTCTCTTGTTGTTCCTCCAGCTCCATAAGTTACGCTTATAAAATCAGGATTTAGGTTGCAAAGTTCTTTTGCCGCATTGACTGTGTTTTCAAAATTAGCTTGTTGTTTTGGTGGAAAAACTTCAAATGATAGAAGCGTCTTTTTTTGTTCAAGAATTTTAGATATTGTCATTTGTTTCCTCGGTTTTCTATTCTATAGAATTGCGCTTGCCTTTTCAATTTCATCAAGACGTTTTAATTTTTCATCATCGATTTTTATAAACAAGTTTTTTTCCTGAGTTGGAAGTACAAGCCCTTTTTGCCCGTTTTTTGCACGACGTAAAAATTTTACTTGGGTATAGTATAAGTCTGCCTGTTTGTTTTTTCTTGCTTTTGAATGGTAGACTGCAAGGTTTCCTGCGTAAAGAAGAATTTCAAGTGGAATGGTTTTATTTTTCTGTGCTTTTATAAAAACATATCCGCCGGCATAATCTCTTGTATGCAGCCACATATCTTGGCCTTTTACAGTGTGTCTTAAAAGATCGTCATTCTCAGAAGAATTTCTTCCAACGATTATTGTCCAACCGTCAATTTCATAGTGAAGTCCTGGATGTTTTTTTTGAATCTGCTGTTTTGGCTTTGTGTCATGTCTAAGAAGCTGCTCGATTTTTAAAGTGTTTTTTTCTGAAATTATCCGGTTGTATTCTTCGTCTAGCGAAGCAATTGTTTTTTTTGAAAGTTCAATGTCATTCTCAAGAGACTCTGTTCCAGATACGGCTTTTTTATATTGCTCATAGTAAGACGCGGCATTTTCCTGTGGACTTAGTTTTTCGTTCAGCCTGATGTGAATTTGTTCGCCTGTGTTGTAGTCCGTGCAATCCAAGTAAGAGCCTTTTATTTGACTTGCGAACGAAAGAATTAAGTCTCCTATGTGTTTTAGTTTTTCTGCATTTTCAAATTCTGTTTTTTTTTCTATAAGATGCTGAAGCGCATTTTCCATTTTGCTTCTTTTTACATTGTACCATTTTTCAGCTTGAATAAGGAGATTTTCTCTTGAAAGTTTTCCAGCGCATTCTGTGTAATATAGATTGATTTTTTCATTGAACGAAAGATTTTCTTTGCCTTTGAAAAAATCGTTATCATTAAATGTTCTTATAGAAAATTTTTGAAGTGAAAGTTCTTTTTCTTCTTCAGTTGGAATTTTTTCTTGCGGAACAAAAACTCCGCCAGTGACTTCGCCTTTTGCTGGTCGGCGGTACAAGCAGTCAAGGATTTTTCCATTTTCATCTGTTACGATAATGTTTGCCGCGTTTGACCAAAGCCTGGCATAAATAAAAAGCCTGTCTTTCCAGGTTGAAACATCGAATTTTACAATTCTGTCAAGTCCTAGCTGTTTGCATGAATTGACTCTCATTCCTTGAACACGTGATTTTAAAAACTCATTGAATCTTAAAGGCTTTTCATTTTTTGGAGGCTTTGAATTTGTTTTGTTTATTCTGCATGATTGTGGCGATGTGCAAATTACAATATTGCAAGGCTCTGTTTTTCCGACAATTTTAAATGAAACTGTGTCGTATCCCGGTTGGATTATTTCTTGTATAAAAGAACCTTCAATGTTGAGTTCACTCAGTATTAAATTTATTTCATTGCAGTTTAAAGACATTTGCAAGAGTATATCAGATTTAAAATGGATAGTGAATTGGTATTTAAAAAAGCTAGTAGCTTTTCTTTTCCATTGATTTTAAATTATCTATAACTTTGTTAAGTCTTTTTAGCTCTCGATCCAAAGTTTTTTTATAATCCAAAGATCCTGAATTTATTCGTTCCCTTTCATCTTCCCAATTTTGCAATCCTGTCAAGAATAAAAATTTGAATTTTCCAACGTTTGCTTTTTCAGCCCAAAGAGATGCTTCCTGCCAGTAAATGTATCCTGTTTCATAGCAAGTTTTTGCTTTTTCAAGATTGCGCAAATATTCATCTTTCCAAGGAGCATCGTAAAAATATGCGACGTTTTTATCGTAAATTCGTCCAAGCCGCAAGTGCTGTTCTATTAATTTTAAATTTAAGTGCATTTGAAAAAGATAACGATATTTTTCCCATTGAAGTTCATTTTCAATTTTTGTGTATGCATAAAGCGGATTACAAAAATCTGCTTTAACTGCTTTTTCTAGCCAGTAAATATTTTCTATGCAGTCATCTGGTTGCTGCTGATAATGAACGTGGTAAAGCTTGTAAAAATCTTCTTTGTATTTAACCATATAAGCGCTGGTTTTCTCTGCTGAAAAAAGAAGCGCGATGAGAAACAAAAATAAAATCTTGGTTGCTTTAAAAAAAGACTTTTTCACCTTTTGAATATCGGAAAAAATGCCTGTTGTTTTTAGAATATTTTGCAAATTGAATTTATTTCTTTTTCAATTTTCTGGCTGATTTTTTCCTTGTCAAGTGTTGCGTCTATGCGGACTATTTTCATTCCTTTTCCGATTTTTGTTCCGTTGTATTCCGCAAGAACTTTTTCATACTCTTCTTTTGTCTTTTTTAAGAAATCTATTTTTTCATAAATTTCTTTTTGCCCTCTTGATGAAATTCTTTTTAGTGAAAGTTCAGGCTCGATGTCAAAAAAGAATAGAAGCCGCGGCAATGGAAAAAATTTATTAAGTGTCCGTGGAATTTTTGGAGAGCAATCTATACTTTGATATGCAAGGCTTGAAAATAGATAACGGTCGCTCACAACGATTTTTCCTTTTTCACAGGCTGATTTTATTCCTGTGATTAGTTTGTTTTCTTCTATTATAAGGTTTCCATTTATGTGCTCGTTTCTGTCTGCTGCAAAAATATATGCGGCAGTTTCGTTTGTAACCTGAATTTCGCCTTTTAGCATTTTGCGAAGAAATTTTCCAGTTTCTGATGATGTTGGCTCTGCTGTAAATAAAAATTCTGGAGATTTTGATTTTAAAATTTCAAGCTGAGTAGTTGTTCCTGCTCCGTCAATTCCCTCGAATACAATAAAATTTTCTAAGACCATATTAAACAGCTCCGTTGCCTAAATTCGGGCATTTCCTCAAATAATTTTTTCTGTTAAAATAGAAAAGAGATTTTTTATGAAATCTAAAGTGTTAAAGACAAGCATTGGCATTCTTATTTTTCTCTTGATAGCTGCGTCTTTTGTTGCTGCGATGAAACCTGTTTATAGCAAAGTTGACGGAGCAATCAGAAGTTATGAGAAAAAAGTTGTGCTGGAACTTGAAAAAAATACTGGCATGAAAATTTCATACAAATCTTTGTCTCCGTCCATTTTATCAAAAATCTGCATAAAAGGTATAGAGGTTTTGGATTCAAAAAGCGGACAGCAAATTATTTTTGTAAATAAAATTTATATTCATTTCAGCTTGTCCAAAATTTTAAAAGGTGATTTTGAAAATGCGTTTGAAAAACTTTTGCTAAAAGACGCTTCTGTTAATATTAAAAGCAAAAAATCTTCTGCAAAAATTGTTTCTGAAGAGAAAAATAATTCAGATGAAATTTCTTTTGAGAAAATTGAATCCTTGGTTAAAAAAATTGCTTTTGTTCTTCCTTTTGATGTTCAGGTAAAAAATTTTAAATTAAGTTTTACTGCGGAAAATAAAATTTTTTCTCTGGCAGTAAAGAATTTTTATTTTGGAAAGAACGAAACTGCTGTTGATGCTTGGTTAAAATCCGAAGGAAATTTTTTATTCTATTCTGGAGAAAAAAGTTTTGGCGCGACTTTTGGATTGAACGGAAGAATTTTAAATTCTATTTCTGGAAGTTCCTGCACTGTAAAACTTGACAATTATTCTAAGGCCGAAGTTTCTCTTAGGAAAGTTGAATTTCTTGCGGCTTATAAAAGTCCTAAGATTGAAATATTTTCTGTGCGCGAAGTTTTTCCTTTTTCCGCAATGTTTTCCTTTGATGTTAGCTCAAAAAAAATCTTAGCAAAGCTGAAGTCAAATTCTTTTGATCCGCTTAAAGTTGTTAGAACTCATAAACTTCACTCCGTTGTAAATTTTTTTAAAGGAACTATTTTTTCAACCGATTCAGAATTTTTATTTGATTTAAATTCTTTAAAATATAATTGGAAGTCAAAAACTTTTTTTTCCTTGCCAAAACGCTTTTCAAAAGGAACGCAGACTTTGAATGTTGAAGCTTCAGGAAACAATACTGATATAAACATAAAAAAAATTTCTGCAACTGGCGGAATCGTGCAAGGAACATTTGAAGGTTCTTTTTATATTCCAAAACTCCAACCTTCTGGATATTTAAATCTTGAGCATTACGCATTTTTTAATGGGAATAAAATTTCTGCTGAGATTTTTTTTGAGCCGCGAAAAAATAAAGGTTTTGATTTTTTTATTCCGCAATTGTATTTTGGAGATTATAGCTGCTTCACGGCTTTTCAAGGATATTCATCGCTTGGAATGTCTATTGAGCTTGCAATTGAAGCTAGCGATTATTCTCATCTTGAGTATGGTGAGCCTGGCAGAATAAATGCGAGCGGAAGTCTTCAGCTTGGAAAAAATATGTACTTGCAAGCTTCTGCTGAATTGAAAAATTTCTTTGTTGAAACAGGTGTTAAGACTGGGGCTTTTTTTACAGAAAAAAATGGAAAGAATGTTTTAGACAACGTTGTTAAAATTTCCGAGCCGTATATTTCAAATATTGAAGCTTATTTTGCAACAGATTTTAAAGATTACAATTACAATTCACCGCTTGCAATTTTTGCTAACACAAAAAAAGACAAAGAAGTTTTGCTTTTATCTGTTGATGGAACAGGCGGAAAAACTGGAACTTCTGTTCAAGTAAGTAAAGCTGATTTGATTTATGGAAAAAATTCATTGAGCGTATCTGGCGGACTTGATGTGGAGTTTCCAAAGCATCAGATGACATTTTCTTCAGATTTTAGTTTTAATTCGATTCCTTATGCGTTTAACGGACTTTTTGTTTTTGGAGACTGGCTGAACATTTCTGGGGACTACGGACTTGATGTCGCTGTTGACTTTAAGAATTTTATAGACGGTTCTTTGCGTTTTAAAGATTTGCCGGTTTCTGTAAATGATTTTACAGTTGCATTTTCTTTGGATTCAAATTTTTCTGTTTTGTCAAAAGATGACTGGAACTTTTTTATTGAAAATTTTTCTGCTTCTGAACTTTCTGGAAGATTCCGTTTGAAGCCAGAAATTGCTATAAAAGGCGAGGTGAATGAAAAAAGTTTCCTTGCTTCTAGCGTTATTTACAAAGATTCTTTTGCGCAGTTGGAAGGCGAAGGATATGCTTTCTGGAATATAAATGAAAAAACTTTTGACAGCTCAACTTTGTCGGTTCACCTGAAGGATCCAAAAAGTTCTGAAAAAATTTCTTTTCAGGCTGAGCTTACAAATCCTATGAAAGAAAGTTTTTCAATGGATAATTTAAAACGTGACTTTTATTTTTCAGCAGGTGCAAAAGTTGATTCGTTTCCTTTTAGCCGTTTCCTTTTGAGGCAAAACGAAAGCAATGTTTTAAATGCGGAATTGTCTGCAAGCGGTACTTTTGAAAATCCTTATTTGTCTGCAAAATTAATAGACTCTTCTGTTCTGCTTGGCGGTTCGAATTTAACGGTATCGGCAGAGGCTTCTTTAATAGAAAATATTTTTACAATTTCAGGCGCGGATGTTTCATGGAAGAATTTTCAGATAGATTCAGTTTCTTCAAATGTTGACTTTGAAACTTTTTCTGGAACTGCTTCATTAAAAGCTAAAGCTCATCTTGGAGAAAAGAAAATTGAATCGGGAATAGAACTTGCGCTTTCAAATCTTTCTGAAAATCCAGAAGGCTTTTTCCCGGAAGCCTATTCAGTTGAAACAACTTTTGCTTCTGTTGAAAGCGAGCTTATTACAGATTTTGTTCCATTTAAGTTTTCTGTAATCCGCTCTCCAGGAAGATTCGATGTTGTTACTGATGAAAATCTCGGTGCATTTGGAGAAATTCTTGATGATGGAAAAATCAATTTTTCTGTTGGCAAAGACAAGCCTTTTCATTTTGATTTGAATGGAAGTGTAAAAAAGCAAATTGTTGATCTTGACTTTGAAAATATATTTTGGGACGTTTCAAGATGCGCCCGCATTTTTAATACGAAACTTTTTTCTATTTATTCAGCAATTGTTGAAGGAAATTTAAATTTGTCTGGTGTCATAACAGATCCTGATATGGACGGACGGTTTGTTGTTTCAGATGTTGACTTTAATCTACCTCAGTTTGTTCCAGAGCATTTTACAACTGACGAAATGAATGTGGATTTTTCGCAGGAAGAAATTTCAATTCCAGAAACAAACTTTAAAATCAAAGACGGAATTCTTGCGACAAATGCGGTTGTTTCCTTGGACAGATGGTCGCTTGGAACTCTTGAGTTGAATCTTGCAACTTTGGAGGACGAGGATATTCCGATTGACTCAAAGGTTTCATACTTTAGAATAAAAGGCTACACTTCTGTAGATGCTTCTCTTGTTATGGAAGATCGCTCTGTAAGTTTGAATGGTTCTGTTGGTTTGCGGAATGCTGAGCTCTCAGTTTCCATGAATGCCTCTGACTTTACTCAAAAGAAAAAGCCCGCTGCGTCAAATGACATTGACTTTTCAATAAACTTGGATTTGATGATTGGAAAAAAAGTTCAGATTGCGATAAATCCATTGGTTAGAAGCCTTGTTGCTCCATCAACTCCGATTTCTGTAAATGCCGATACTGCGACTGGACTTTGGGGAATAAAGGGTGATATTGTTTTGCGCGGAGGGGAAGTTTCATATTTAAGCCGAAACTTTTATCTTAAGCAAGGTCAGCTTATTTTGGATGAAACTCAGAATAAATTTGATCCTGTTATAACTGTGCGCGCGGAAACTCGTGAGCACGACACAAACGGCGACCCTGTTACAATTACACTTTCCGCAGTCTCGCAAAATATTTCAAGGTTCAATGCGGTTCTTTCTTCGAGTCCTGCAAAATCTGAAAATGAAATTATGGAAATTTTGGGACAGATTGCTTCAGGCGATGCGTCTTCTGTCGGAAACTTTCTCGTTGCAGCAGGCGACTATGGAGTTCAGGTTACGCTTCTTAGAAAAATTGAAAGTGCATTGCGTGATTTGAGTAATTTTGATATATTTTCTGTCAGAACCACTATCCTGCAGAATTCAATTATGCAGGGACTTAATATGAACAGAGCTTCAGATAATAATTCTATAATTGGTAACTTATTTGACAATTCGACTGTTTATATTGGTAAATACTTCGGCGATGACATTTATGCTGATGCTTTGCTGCATTGGACTTATGACAAGACTAAAGTTGATTCTGGCGGAACTTCTGGCAGCGGTCTTGTTTTTCAGCCGGAAATCGGTTTGGAATTTGAAGCGCCTTTTGCCAACATAAGATGGAATTTTGCTCCTGACTTGGGCGAACTCCAGCAATCGTGGACACAGGCAACTTCTATTACACTGTCATGGCGTGTATCATTCTAACTATATAGAGGATTTTATTTTATGCGCGTTAAGAACACTTTTTTTGTGTTTGCTGTTTTTTGTGTTGTGGCTATTTTTTCTGCTGCTCCTGTTTTTTCTCAGACAGATTCGGAAGATTGGTTTTACGGAAAGCCTATAAAAAATATAGTTTTTGATAATTTAAAAAATGTAAAGCAAAGCGACTTGGACGGCGTTACAAGCAGTTTTATAAGCAAGCCGTTTTCTGATGATTTAATCAGCGAGCTTTATGACAGAGTTTTTTCCCTTGAATATTTTGACGATGTTGAAATCAAAGCTGCAAAAAATACCGACAACGGCAAAACCGTAAATCTTATATTGAGTGTTGTTGAGCGTCCTGTCGTTATAAAATTAAATTTTGATGGAAACAGATATATTCATGATGCTGATTTAAAGTCAAAAATTTCTTTAAAGGCAAAGGACATTTTTGTAGAAAGCAAAGTTCTTGAAGATGAAAGGGCTATTAGAAATTATTACATTGAAAAAGGCTATACTAAAATTTCTGTGGAATCTTCTTTTGAAATGCGCGACGACGGGGCTTATGTTACTTTTAAAATCAGAGAAGGCCGCCAGACTGTTGTAAAAAGCATTGGCTTTGCAGGAAATCAAGTTGTTTCCTCAAAAACTCTAAAAGGAAAGATTTCATTAAAAGAAGCCGGACTTTTTAAGAAAGGTTCATTTCAGGAATCATCTTTGTCTGCGGATTCTAGGGCGATTGTTGCTTATTATCAGAACCGCGGATATGCAGATGCAAAGGTTGTAAATATTGATCAAAAAACTTCGTACAATGAAAAAAAGAACCGCGAGGAAATAGAAATAACTTTTGAGATTCAGGAAGGAATTCAGTACAACTTCGGCGGAATTACTTTTGACGGAAACCATGTTTTTACAACTGAAGAACTTGAAAATCTCGTTACCCTGAAGACCGGAGCGGTTTACAACGAGACAAAATTTCAAGAAACAAGAATGAATATCCAGAACTTGTATTATGAAAACGGCTACACTTCAAACAGATTTGCAACTGATATAAACAAAGATGCGGAATCCAAAGTTATTTCATATACAATAAGAATT
This sequence comes from Treponema sp. UBA753, assembly GCF_002297325.1. NCBI lineage: Bacteria > Pseudomonadati > Spirochaetota > Spirochaetia > Treponematales > Treponemataceae > Treponema > Treponema sp. UBA753. The sequence goes on from NZ_DBKJ01000042.1 coordinate 59,102, forward strand.
CAGGAAAATCCGCGTAGCCACATTGAAAATATTCTTATAAAAGGAAATGAAAAAACAAAGGATTTTGTTATCCGCCGTGAAATTCCGATTGAAGAAGGCGATATTTTTTCAAATGCAAAAATTTCAAACGGAATGCGAAACCTTTACAACCTTCAATATTTTTCTGCTGTTTCCCCGGAAGTTCTTCAAGGCTCAGAAGAAAATCTTGTTGACATTGTTTTCACCGTGGAAGAGCAGAGCACAACCTCACTTGACTTTGGATTTACGTTCAGTGGAGTTTCAGATCCTGGAGAAATTCCGATTGCGCTTACTGCAAGAATTCAGGATTCTAATATTTTTGGTGAAGGAAAACTTGCTTCTGTTGGAACAACGCTTTCTACAAATGAACAGTCTGTTTCTGTAAGCTACGGTCAGAACTGGCTTTTCAATAAACCTATAAGCACAAACGTTTCACTTAGTTATTCTCATTCAAATAATTACGCGCTAAGAGACAAGATGCTTCCAAGCGGCGACATTGACAATGATTACTATTATATGCAGTATGAGCAGAATCAGTTTAGCCTTGGACTTTCTTTAGGACACCGTTGGACTCCGAACTTTGCGATTCTTACACTTTCTGGCGGTGTTACGAGCAGTCTTATTAATAATCTTTACGATGATTCACTTTGGATTCCTTATGATACTTCAATAAGCCAGTATTCTGATAACTGGGAACCGCGTAATTCTATCTGGACTTCATTTTCTATGGACGGAAGAAATATTTCATGGGATCCTTCAAGCGGATGGTTTGCAAGCCAGCGTCTTTCTTGGTATGGACTTATGCACGAAGGATTTTTGCCTTTTGCACCTGACTGGGGAGAAACGGAATTCTATTTGCGCACAGACACAAAGGCTGAAAAATATTTCACTCTTGTAAATAAACCAATAACAGATTCTTGGGCATTAAAGCTTGTCCTTATGGGATATTCTGGACTTTCGTTCCAGTTCTCGGCTTTGGATTCAACAATAAAAAAGAACAACCAGCTTTATATAGACGGAATGTTCAATGGACGCGGCTGGACAATTTATAATTCAGACAAGGGCCGTGGAAAAGCTTTGTGGTGCAACTCTCTTGAGCTTAGAATGCCTGTAATTCCAGGAATTTTCTCTCTTGACCTTTGGGGTGATGCAGTTGCAATTACAGACGAGCCTTATCAGTTCTTTAATTTAAAAGAAGAAGACTGGTATTTTAGTTTTGGTCCGAGTTTTAGATTTTCTATTCAGCAGTTTCCTTTGCGCTTGCTGTTTGCCAACACATTTAAAATCAAGGACGGTTCTCCTGTGTTTACTGACCAGGACGCAGATGGAGATTACAACTGGAGTAAGAACTGGCATTTTGTTCTTTCATTCAGCATGACAAATCGCTAGTATTTATGGTGGAAATTTAAAATTAATTGGAGTTTTTATGAAAGTTTTTTTTACAAAAAGAATTGCTGTTTTTGTTTTGCTCGGAATCTTTTCGGCGGCATTTTCGTTTGCGCAGCAGATTACAAAATTCGCTGTTGTTGATACTTCAAAAGTTTATCAGGCGTATTTTAGAAATTCCGCTCCTGTAAGAAATTATGAAAATAAAAAAGAAGAATTTAAAAGAGAAATTGACCGCCTTGTTGCAGAGCTTCAGCGTTTGAATGATCAGAAAATAGAATTTGAGCGCAAAGGCAATGACACGGAAGCTATGAAAATTGAAGCGCAGATTACAAAGAAATCAGATTTTATAAATGAATATACAAATGCAAAAAACACTGAGCTTGAGTCCTTAAAAAAATCGCTTCAGGAAAACAACAGTTTTTATAAAAAACTTTATGATACACTTGCGCGTGTTGCAGAAACTGGCGGCTACAGCATGATTTTGAATCTTCAGGAATCAAATTCAATTTTGTGGTACAGTTCTTCTGTTGATATTACAGATCAAGTTATTTCGCAACTTGGGCTTATGTGATTTTATAAAAATAAAAACCTGCCTTTGAATTTTCATTCAGGCAATGGTCTGAAATTTGGAGCAAAAAATGGCAGAAGAAACCCCGGTTATTACACAGTATCTTGGAATAAAAAAACAGCATCCGAATGATGTTTTGTTTTTTAGGCTAGGGGATTTTTATGAAATGTTCAATGAAGACGCTGTTGAGGTTTCACGGCTTTTAAATCTTACATTGACGCATAAGGGCGACAATCCTATGTGCGGCATTCCATATCATTCTGCAAAAGGCTATATTGCACGGCTGCTTCGGATGGGAAAAAAGGTTGCGGTTGCAGAGCAGGTTGGCGAAGTTGCAAAGCGCGGACTTACCGAGCGCAAGGTTGTTGAAATTGTAACGCCTGGAACTACTGTTGAAAGCGAGTATCTTGACGGCGGCTCAAATAATTTTCTTGCTTCCATTTTTATTTCTGGCGGATTTACAGGACTTGCTTACATTGACGTAACGACAGGAGAGTTTCGGGCTACAAAATTTCCAGAGTCTAAATTTGCGGAGAATGTTTCAAAAGAACTTGGAAGGTGCAGTCCAAAGGAAATAATTCTTCCTGAAAGTTTAAAAAGTAACAAGGAAATTCAAACTGTCCTTGAAACGATTTCTGTTGCGTCCGTTTCCTGGTATCCAGACTGGCACTTCAATGCTGAAAAAAATTATGAGCATCTTGTAAAGCAATTTAAAGTTGCGAATTTAAATTCATTTTCACTTACAAAAGAAAGCCCAGAAGTTCCTCCAGCAGGATTTCTTCTTGATTATATAGAAAAAACTACAAACGCTCCAGTTTCACATATTTCAGGAATTTCAGTTTATCAGGATTCGCAGTTTGTAATAATTGATGATTCTTCGCGCAGGAATCTTGAAATTACTTTTAATTTGCGTGACGGAACTTCTAGTTATACTTTGCTTGAATCTGTTAGCAATACAAAAACTGCAATGGGAAGCCGCCTTTTGCGCTCTTGGCTTTCTTTTCCGCTTACAAACGAAAATGAAATAAATTCAAGGCAGAACCATGTTGAACTTTTTGTAAAAGACAGAAATTTGCTGCATTGCGTGCGTGAAAATCTTGATGGAATTCTTGACGTTGAAAGGCTGGCTGGAAGAATTGCGATGGACAGAGCTCATGCAAAAGATTTGCAGGCATTAAAAGTCAGCCTTAAATTTTGGCTTAAGTCCCAGACAATTTTGGAACGCTACGATTTTTCTATGCCTGAAAAAGACTCCGCGCAAAAAATTATTGATCTTATAGAAAATTCAATCGCCGAAGATCCGGCTACAGTTTTTACGGAAGGTCGGATTATAAAAGACGGCTGGTCGGAAGAGCTTGATTACTGGAAAAAAGTGCGAAATGATTTTAACGGAATTCTTGAGGAATACATTGAATCAGAAAAAGAAAAAACTGGAATTCAAAATTTAAAAATAAAAAGTACCGGCAACCTTGGATATTTTATAGAAGTTACGAAAGGCAAGCTTGACAAAATTCCGCCACATTTTATTATGCGTAGAACACTTTTAAATGCTGAGCGTTATACAACTGAAAAACTTCAGGAACTTGAAAATTCTTTAAATGAATCCGGAGCAAAGATTCTTGAGCTAGAACACAATCTTTTTATTGAAGTAAGAAATGAACTGAAAAAATATATTCCGTATCTTCAGCAGGCTGCAAAAAAAATTGCTTACGTTGATGTAATCTGTTCTTTTTCAGAATCAGCAATTCTTTACAATTGGAACCGACCGCACGTCTTGTCAAACAGCTTGGAATTTTTTGTAAAAAACGGAAGGCATCCTGTTGTTGAGCGTCATCTTCCTGCCGGCGAATTTGTTCCGAACGATGTTTCTCTTTGCGGCTCTGAGCCTGAAAATTCCGCATCGTTCGCTTTGATTACAGGTCCGAATATGGCTGGAAAAAGTACATTTTTGCGTCAGAATGCTCTTATTGCGCTTCTTGCCCAGACTGGAAGTTTTGTTCCGGCTGATGAAGCGAAAATTGGAATTGTTGACAGGATTTTTTGCCGTGTTGGAGCTAGCGATAATCTTGCGCGTGGAGAATCTACTTTTCTTGTTGAAATGACTGAAACTGCAAGAATACTTCGTTCCGCAACACAAAATTCTCTTGTTATAATGGACGAAGTCGGTCGGGGAACTAGCACGGAGGATGGACTTTCGATTGCCTGGGCTGTAAGCGAGTATCTTTTAAATACGTTGAAGTGCAAGACTTTTTTTGCGACGCATTATCATGAGCTTACAAGGCTTGAGCATAAGTCTTTGAAACGGCTTTGCATGGCTGTTGCGGAAAACGGCAATGATATTGTTTTCCTTAGAAAAGTTGTTGAAGGTTCAAGTGAGAACAGCTACGGAATTCATGTTGCCCGGCTTGCAGGAATTCCAGAGTCCGTCATTGAACGCGCAGGGAAAATATTAGAGAAAATTCAAGGCGATGCGTCCGTTATAATTCCCGAAACTGAAACAGAAGAAATTTCAAAAACAAAAGTTGAAATTTTTTCAGGTTCATTGTTTTCTGAAGAAGAACTTGTGCTTGACGAAATTCTTTCTTGCGACATTGATAACATGACTCCTATGGCGGCATTGCAAAATATTTTGCGATGGAAAAAATGTCTGGCTGAAAAATAAATTTTTTACAAAAACTGCATTTTTTTTATTTTCCGAGTAATCATATATTGATGACTTTTAGAAAATTTACAATTTATGATTTTAAACGTTTTGCAATGCTTGCTTTGAACTTCATGTTCGGAAACGGAAAATGTTGTGTCTGCGGAAATTCCACTTTCAATGGAAAAATCTGTCTTTCGTGTTCAAAAAAACTTTATAATGAAGCAGAAAATTCTCATTGTGAAAAATGCCGTATCTGCGGAAAATCTTTAATAAGCGAAGATGAAATCTGCATGTCTTGCCGTGAGGAGCGCATTCTGAAAAATTCAGATAAAGTTGTTCCTGTTTTTCCATACAGACTTTGGGCAAAAACTCTTTTATTCGAATGGAAAATGCAAAACCAAAGAAGCCTTTCGCTTTTCTTTGCTGAAATTTGCAATTCAGTAATTAAAAAAAGAATTTCAGAAGATGTTTTTATTGTTCCTGTTCCGCCTCGTCCTGGAAAAATAAAATCAAGAGGCTGGGATCAAATTGAAGAGCTTTCCGAAATTCTCAAAGTAAAATTTGGATATAAAGTTTTAAAGCTTTTGGTGCGCACAGAAAAAATTCAGCAGAAAAAACTAGACAGAAAAAAGCGTTTGTCTTCTAAAGGAAAAATTTACACAGAGTCAAAGCTTTTAAAGCGCCTCTATTCTGAAAATTCTTTGCCGGAACAAGTTCTTTTAATCGACGATGTTTTAACAACTGGCGTTACTGTTGAAAGTTGCTGTGAAATTTTGAAAAATGCCGGAATTTCAAAAGTAGACGTTTTGTCTTTATTTGTAGTAGACTAGAATTGTTTTATGAATTAAAATAATAGAAGTGTTAGTTTAAAAATCTTTATGGATTCATGGGAGAAATCTATGGCAGATGAAGATACATTGTTGCAGCTTGTAACTTTTCAGCTTGGAGATGAGCTTTATGGTGTGGACATTATGGATGTCAAGGAAATCGTTAAGATTCAGAATGTGCGTCCTATTCCGAATGCTCCTTTTTATGTTGAAGGTATTATAAATTTGCGCGGAGAAGTCATTCCCATTATAAATCTGCATAAAAGATTTTATATCAAGAAAATGGCGAAGGCTTCAGATGATGAAATCGGTGAAGATGAAGGCGGATTTATTATTCTTGATATTGAAGGAAATAAAATCGGAATTATTATAGATAGAATTGCGCGTGTCGTTCCTGTCCAAGGTGATGAAATTAAACCGCCGCCACAGATGCTCAGCGGAATTGGTACTGAATATATTCACGGCGTAGTTCGTCAGGAAAATAATTATCTTATTATCCTTGATACACGCAGGTTGTTCAGCGCAAAGGAACTTCAGAAAATTCTTGAGCCGGAAGCTGTCTGATTTCTTTTCATGCTTGTTTTCTCAGAACATCTTCTCTTTTGTCCGTTTGATGTGTTTTTATGCGGAAATAGAATTATTGTTTCTGTGAATATTATGTTTTTAGGAATTTAAAATGATTCATACTTATAGTTCTACAATTCGCCGCAAAGAAATGGAAGCTGTTCTTACCTGCATGGTTGATGAAAAAATCGGACCTGGTGAAATGAACACGAGGCTTGTTCAGACTGCAAAAGAACTGATTGGATTTGATGGCGCAATTGCCTTGAGAAGTCCAGCTATTGCATTGGAGTACATTTTTAAAGCCTTGAATCTGCCAAAAGAAAGCGGTGTTATTGTAAGCGCGCTTGCTCCGTCTTATCAGTTGCTTACTGCGGAAAAATTAGGATATAAAGTTCTTGCTGCTGATGTTTGTGAAGGAAATGGGCTTGTAACAATTGAGTCTGTTGAAAAATGTATAAAAAATGGTGGACGTCTTTTGATTTTAAATGAAACAATGGGAATCCTTCCTGAAATTAAATCATTTTTGGAGCTTGGAATTCCTATCGTTGAAGATATTTCGCAATCGGTTTTTGCAACTTATCCTGCTGAAGAACAGCCTGAAAAAAAAGAAGGAGAAGAGCAGAAAGCCGCTGTAGAGAAAAAAGCCGGAATGTACGGTCTTTACGCTATTCTTGGAATGGAAGACAAGGATATTATAACTTCTGGCGGCGGCGCATTGCTTATAGCTCCAAATCGCCGAGAATGGACAGTTTTAAAGCATATTGCGGACGAAGCTCCTTTTACAGATATTTTGCCTGACATGAATGCGGCTTTAGCACTTGTTGAGTTAAAAGAATTTTCGCGGAATGAAAAAACAAGGCGCGAGTTGTTTGCTTTGTTTTCAAGAGCTGTAATGTCTGGCCGGCATAAAACCTTTGTGCGCGCGGCGGAAGACGGTTCTACAATTTATTCATTTCCTTTGGTTTTGAATTCAGGATTTAAAGATGTAAAGTCCTATGCGCAGAAAAAAAACATTGAAATCCGCCAGGCTTTTGAAAATTCTGTAATTGCTCTCAGGCAGGAAGAACTGGCTTCTGAATGTATTTGCGCGAATTCACTTTTGTTGCGCTGCGCATTATTCCCATTGTATCCTCGGCTGGGTCAAAAAGATGCGGCTCAGATTGTAAAGGTGTTGTCTTCTTTACCATGAAAAAATGTCTTATCATAGCTAATTCTTTTAAAGAAAACGCCGAGTTTTTGGGAAATGAAATTTCAGCGTTTTTGAAAAAAGAAAATATTGAAAATTCACTTTTTTTATATGACGGAAAAGAGGTCCGCTCAAAAATTCTTAACATTGATTTTTCAGGCTATGATTTTGTTGTAACTTTGGGAGGCGACGGAACTGTTTTGTTTGCCTGCCGTGGATGCGCGCCTTTAGGAATTCCAGTTTTTCCAATAAACTTGGGTGAATTTGGTTTTATCGCGGCAGTTCCAAAAGACAATTGGAAAAAAGAAATGGAGCTTTTCTTAAAGAAAAAATGCTACATAAGCAGCCGCTCTCTAGTTCAGTGTGAAGTTTTGAGAAAAGGAAAAACTGTTTTCAGGTGCTGCGGAATGAATGACTGTGTTATTTCAAGTTGTCCATCTTCTCATCTTGTAAATTTAAATGTGGCTTACAATCACGCTCTTTTAGGACCTTTTAAAACAAACGGAATAATTGTTTCAACTCCGACAGGCTCTACTGCTTATTCTGCTGCTGCTGGCGGGCCGATTGTGGAGCCGGAGCTTTCTGCTTTAGTTTTGACGCCGGTAAGTTCTTTCAGTTTGTCTGCGAGACCTTTGGTTTTTGGAGAAAAAGGCGAAATTGTAATAACTTTGATGAGCAGCCGTTCAGATGCTTCTTTGACTTGCGATGGTCAGATTGATTTTGAATTGAAAGAAGGCGATGCTTTAATTTTAAAGATACCAGAATTTCGGGCAAAGCTTATTTGTTCTACACAGGAAAAATTTTTTTCTGCATTGCAGAGCAAACTAAACTGGTCAGGAGGTCCACGTGCTTGAAGAACTCGATATAAAAAATTTCGCTCTTATTGAAAGCGCGCACATCGAATTTGAAAAAGGCTTTACTGTTTTAAGCGGTGAAACTGGAGCTGGAAAATCAATTTTGATTGGGAGCCTTGCCTTTTTGCTCGGTGGAAAATCTGGCTCAGAACAAATTCGCACTGGCTGCCATGAAGCTCAAGTTTCCGGTGTATTTTTCCTTGAAAACAAAGAGACTTTTCTTTGGCTTGAAGAGCATGGAATTGAATCTGAAGAAAACCGCATAATAATCCGGCGAGTTATCCGCGACAATGGAAAATCTTCAGCTTGGATTGACGGAACTCCTGTAACAAGAGCGATTCTTGCTGAGTTTTCTGCATTTCTTGTTGATATTCACGGGCAGCATGAGCAACAGTCGCTTATGAAAGTTGCCGAGCATCGCCGTTATCTTGATATTTACGCTGGAATTGTCGGCGAAGTTTCGTCATTCACTTCAATTTATAATCAGCTTGTTGAAAAAAGAAAAATTCTTGAAAACCTTAACAGCAATGAATCTGAGCGAAATGCAAAAATCGATATGCTGAATTTTGCGGTTTCTGAAATTTCCGACGCAAATTTAAAAGCTGGAGAAGATGAAGAACTTGAGGCGGAAGAAAACAGATTGTCATCATTTGAAAAACTTTACGCTGATATTGAAGAAATAAATTCCGCTTTTGAAGGTAAAGGTGAAAACGGAATTGTTTTCCTGCTCAAAAAAGTTTGCGGAACTGCATCAAAAGCCTTGGATTCTGATAAATCCCTTGAGCCTCTTGAAAACAGGCTTCAGTCTGCGTTTTACGAAATTGACGACATTGCAGGCGAGTTTAGGAGATATTCAAGTTCGCTTGTTTTTGACCCGGAGCGACTTGAGCAAGTTCAGGAGCGGCTTGAACTTATTTTTAGACTGAAACAAAAATACACAGGCCGAAATTCATCTGTCGCCGATCTTCTTTCTTATGCTGAAAATGCTTCTAGGCAGCTTGAAGAGCTTGGCGGTTCAGCTTTGGATAAATCAGCTTTGGAAAAAGAAATTTCAGAACTTGAAAAAAAAGTTTATATTCTTGCAAAATCGCTTAGTGAAAAGCGGAAAGTTTCTGCGGAAAAAATGTCGCTTGATGTTGAAAAAATTCTTTGCAGTCTTGGAATGAAAGACACAAAATTTTGCGTTGGGCTTACTGAAAAAGAAGGAAATGCGGTTGAGCAAAAATGCGGTCCTTACGGAATGGACAATATCGAATTCTTAATCAGCGCGAATCCTGGTTCTCCTTTGAATCCGCTTGCAAAAATCGCATCTGGCGGAGAACTTAGCCGTGTAATGCTTGCATTGAAGACAATTCTTTCAGACGGAGATTTGGCGGGAACTCTTGTTTTTGATGAAATTGATACTGGAATTGGCGGAGAAGTTGCGGTTTCAGTTGGAAGCCACATGAAGCTTCTTGCAGAAAAAAAGCAAATTCTTTGCATAACACATCTTGCGAGCATTGCCGTTTATGCCGATAATCAAATTAAGATTCAAAAAGGCGTGGAAGGAAATACAACTGCCTCGAATATTTTTGAAGTTTCCGGCGAAGAGCGCGTAAAAGAAATTGCTAGAATGCTGTCTGGAGATTCAGATTCTTCCCAGTCGCTTGAACACGCAGCTGCCATGCTGCAAAAATTCGGAGGAAGGTAATGGCTATATCAGATGAGTTGCGAAAAGAATTTAATGAAAGAGTCCGCCCTATAAAAGAAAAAATCAACGATTGCCTAAAAAAAGAAAAGGACGAGTCATTTGCTCTTAGAAGCGCGAAAGATGGAATTGAAGAAAAGAAGATTTTTCTTTGCGAAGAAATGATTTATACGGCGACTTTGCAAATGAGCATAAACAGCATATCTCTTGAAATGCTTGAAACAAAAAACAATGACACTCTTAACGATGCCAGAAAATCAATTTATAAATCTATAATTTATCTTGAAGAACTTGTTACAAATATTGTTGACTGTCCGTTTTCTGATTTGGAAACTCATTTGGCATCTGTTGCTTTTGTTCCGGTTGGAAGAAAACTTGACATTGTAAAAAAAATTGGACTTGCGATTGATCTTCTTGTTGAAGCTTTCGGTGAAAATTCAAAATGGAAAGAATCATTTGTTGAAATGCGTGGCCGTCATGCTGTTGTTGCAAAAAATTTTATAGACATGAAGCAGGCTTGCAAAGATTATTTTGACCACAATTCTCCAGTTTACGAAACAACTGTGATTTACGTAAGGCTTTTGCGCAGCCTTTTGGACAAATGCGCAATGGAATACCGAGACCGTTACGAACTTGCTTCCCGGCGGCTTGACGATATGCGGATGGCGATAAACCTTCTTATTGCAAACAGAAGAATTGCAATGGCTCTTGGCGATAACACAGAATCTGAAAATATAAGAAAAAAAGCTCTTGTTTGGAAAACAAAAATGGAAGCCGATGTAAAGGCTGGAAGCTCAAAATAATGAAAAAAGAATTTACGCTGAAAATTTTCGAAGCATTTTCCATTGAACGCTGGAACGATTTGGTTCGTCCTTTTGAGATAATCGAAATGGACAAGCACGCTGAAAAAACTGTCGTTGCGTACATAATTGCAAAATATGAAGAAAATCTCGGCGCAAAAATTGACTGGGAATGGCTGATTTATGCGAGCCTTTTTGATTTGCTCAGAAAAATTCAGCTTTGCGATATAAAAAGCCCGGTTCAGACTCTTATAAAAAATGAATATCCAGAAGAATATGCTCGGCTTAACGAATGGGTCTTGGAACGTTACAAAGATTTAATCGATGATAAGAAGCTTTTAAAAAAGTTTGAATTCTATTTGAAGGATTTGAGCAGTTTTTCCGCTGAAAAAAAAGAGCTTCCTCTTACTGTGAAAATTTTCAGGGCAGCGCATAAATATTCAACTTTGCGTGAACTTGAAATGATTTCACCGGTAAATGAAATTGAGCGTCTTGATTCAATTCGTAAAGAACTTAATGCCGACTTGCAAAAATATCTTGATTTGCGAGGACTTCAGCTTTTGATTACGAAGCAGAAGCCATTTGAATTTTTAATGCGGATTGAGCAGCTTCGTTTTCAGACAAGATGGAATCAAACTCCGAGAGTTCCGCGGACTTCTGTGCTGGGACATTGTTTTTTTGTTGCGATTTTGACTTTGCTTTTGTGCCGTGATTCTGGTGTAAAAATGTGCCCAAAACGGCTTTACAATAATTTCTTTTCAGGGCTTTTTCATGATTTGCCTGAAAGTGTTACGCGCGATATAATTTCACCTGTAAAACGAGCGACAGATGGACTTCCTGCGATTGTAAAAGATATTGAAGATAAAATTGTTTCAAAAGAGCTTGTTCCGCTTATGGAAAAATTTTATTGCGATGAAATACTTTATTTTACTAGCGATGAATTTATGAATAGGTGTGTTTTTGATGGTTGCGTTCTTCCTGTAAGTTTTGAGGAATTGAATTCTGCATTCAATGAAGACAAATATAATCCAGTGGACGGCCGCTTGGTTCGTGTTGCTGACCATTATTCTGCATTGCTTGAGGCTGGACTTTCAATTCGCTACGGAATAACAAGCCAGCAGCTTACAGATGGAAAGGCGAATCTTTTGAAAGTTTATGACGACGGAAAAATTATTAATGGAATCGATGCAAAAAAGCTATTTCAAGAATTTATAGACTGAAAAATATTTCATTGCTAAAAAAAAACTGTTTGTACAAAAAAAGCATTGGCAAGACAACTGAAATCCAACCAATGCTTTTATAAATTTAACCTTTCATGTCAGCAGGATCTGAATCTTCTTCTATTTCTTCTTCATCATTGTAAAATCCATCGTCAAATCCGTGGATTCTGTTGTCGTATCCGTCTTCCGGCTCTTGATCATCATAAGGCTCGTCGTAATTGTCAGATTCTTCTAGAAAATCATCCTCAAAATCATCTTCGTATTCATCATCTTCGAAATCGTCGTCAAAATTGTCATCAGACATTTCTTCTGAAAAATCATCGTCTTCATAAGAAAATCCGGTCATTGATGAAAATTCAACATTGTCGTCATTGAGCATTGCTATATTCCTTTTTGTAATTTAGTTTGCCGCTGACAAAGCCTCATACAAAGAGTAAAATACTGTTATGTTTTTGTCAATTGAATTTTATTTTTTTACAAAGAAACATGCATAATTCAATTCTTCTTATTGACAAGAAATAAAATAAAACACTATAATATTCGTGTATGTCTGACAGTATAACTGTTTTGGCACCTGCGAAAATAAATCTTGGACTTGAAATTTTTCCTAAGCGTGCTGACGGTTATCACGAGTTGCATAGTATTTTTACAACTGTCGGTTTGTTTGATGAAATTTGTGTTTCTAAAATCGATAAAAAAAATACTTGCATAGTTGAGTCTTTTGGAATGGAACTTCCGAAGCAAAATACAATAACTGCGGCGTACAAAGCTTTCTGCGTGCTGACTGGCATAGATTCAGGGGTTCATGTTTCAATTAAGAAAAGGATTCCTGCCGGCGGTGGATTGGGGGGCGGCTCAAGTGATGCTTCTTCTTTTATTCAATCCGTAAATAATCTATTTAAAGCTGGTTTGGGCATTGATTCTCTTTCTGCAATTGCAGGAAAAGTCGGAAGCGATGTTTTTTTCTTTACTTATGCACTTTCTGCGCAGGGTGGAAAACGGTTCGGCAAATTTGAACCTTTTGCAGCTGTAGTTGAAGGTCGTGGAGAAAAAGTCAGGCAGATACAGCATAGAAGTGATTTTTCTGTGCTTTTGGTTTTTCCAAATGTCAGTGTTTCTACAAAAGATGCTTATGCTCTTGTAGATGAAACTCTTTCTTTGGAATGCAAGCAGAGTAAAATTTCACTTGAAGAGATTTACAATCTGTCTGTAAAAAACTGGAACTTTAAAAATGATTTTACAGTTCCTGTTTTAAAAAAATATGCAGGAATTGCTGAAGCTTTGGATAGGCTCAAGTCTTGTGGCGCGGATTTTGCTGACATGAGCGGTTCAGGTTCAACTGTGTTCGGCATTTTTGAAAAAAAAGAAACGGCTTTAAAGGCGAAAGTTCTTCTTGAAAAAGAATTCAATCTTGCGCTTTGTTTAGGCGACTGATATAATAAAATGCAAGCTTCATGGCTTGATAAAGGAAAATCTAAGGCATTTTGCTTGGGATTTTATAGATTTTTATTATAAAGAGGGAAGATTGTTATGCAGATTACAGATGTTCGGATCCGCAAAGTTGAAGGCGAAGGAAAGCTAAAGGCTTATGTTACTGTTACATTTGACGACTGCTTTGTTGTTCATAATGTAAAGATTATCGAAGGATCTTCTGGACTTTTTATTGCAATGCCAAGCCGTAAGACTGCAAATGGTGAGTATAAGGATGTTGCTCATCCAATCAGCCCGGACTTTCGCAATGCGATTCAGTCCAAAATTCTTGAAGAATATAATGCGGGACATATAGAAACTGGTTCTTCTGAAGAATAAGTTTTTAGTCCACATATATTTTGGGACGTTGTCAAGTGGTAAGACAATGGCTTTTGGTGCCATCATTCCGCTGGTTCGAGTCCAGCCGTCCCAGTTTTATACATATTTTAAAATTTGTAAGGAGTTCTAAAAATGGAACAGTTTGTTATTAATGCAACAACACGCACGGAATCAGGAAAAAAATATGCAAAAAAACTTCGTGCACAGGGAAAGATTCCAGCAGTTGCATACAATGAAAAAGGTGAATCCTTTATGCTTGAAATTGATGCCAATGAATTTTCAAAAGCATGGAGATCAATTACAAAGACTACACTTGTTGTTTTAAAAATTGACGGTGTTGAAAACAAGGCGTTTATAAAAGATACAGAATATGATATTAAAACAGATAAATCTCTTCATGCTGATTTCCATATTGTAAGCGGTCAGAAGAAATTTACTTATGTTTATAAGATTCGTTATTCTGGAACTGCAGCTGGAGTTCTTAAAGGCGGATTCATGGTTAAACATGTTCCTGAAATCAAGATAAAGGCTCTCCCACAGGATTTGCCTGAATTTATTTCAGCTGATGTTTCTAAGCTTGAAATTGGACAGAAATTTACAATTGCTGATTTTAATCTTGGTGATAAAATCGAAGTTCTTTCTGATCCTGCATCTCTCGTTGTTTCTATTGCACCTCCAAAAAAATAATCAGTTTTTAAAAATCATATTATGAGATTTTTTAGTTGCTGAATGGAATCCCTCTGTGTTTTGCAGGGGGATTTTTTTATTGTGCTTTTTCAAAATGGAACTTTTTTAAGGCAGATGAATTATGGAATTTATTTTGGATTTTCAAGCTAGAGTTTTGGAAAATTTAAACTTATGTCTTTCTAGGCTAAATATAAATCTTGATTCTTGCAATTGTGGCGGAGTTGCAGTTTCTGGAGGCGCTGATTCGATTTCGCTTCTTGTTGCTCTGAAAAAAATTCTAAACATTCAAGTTAAAGCTGTTACCGTAAATCACAACATCAGAGCCAGCGAGGAAAGCTCTGCTGACGCCGATTATGTTGAGTCCGTATGCCGTTCCCTTGATGTGAAATGTGTTCGCTATGATGTGGCTCCAGGTGAAATTCTTTCTCTTGCAAAAAAACTTAAAACTTCAATTGAAGATGCCGCTAGAAAAATTCGGTATGAAAAATTTTCAGATTTTATAGAAAATGAAGGAATTTCTTTTTTGTGCCTTGCCCACAATAAAAACGATCAGATTGAAACTCTTGCCATGCGATTTTTGCAAGGTTCGGCTAATTTTTGTGGAATTCCTTTGACGCGAGAAAAGTTTATTCGTCCGCTTTTAAATATTTCCAGAAGTGAAATTGAGAAATACCTTCAGTTGCAAAAAATAGCTTTTAGAACTGACCGCACGAATTTTGACAATCAAATTTTCAGAAACAGAATTCGAAATAAGCTCGTTCCTTTTTTGGACAATGAATTTTCAGGCTGGCAGAATGCGGTTTTTTCTTTGGCTGAAAAGAGCCGCGCGGAAAACGAAGCTCTTTCTTTTTTTGCTGAACAAGAACTTTTGAAAATTAACTGCAAATTTGAAAATGAGAAAGTTTCATTTGATGCTGAAAAATTTTCTTCACTTCCGCTTGCAATAAAAATCAGAATAATTTTTAAAGGAATCGATTTTGTAAAGGCTTCCGAAAGAATTCCTTATTCGTTTGCATCTAGTTTGGCTTCTGGGTGTTTTGAAAATGCCGGCTGTTCAGAATGCGGCGGACTTGAATTTTCATTTTGCAACGGAAGGTTTTTAATTCAAAAGAAACGAAAAGTAGCGACAGAAAGCGGTTTTTTTGTTATAATAGAAAAAAAAGGAAGTTATCAGGCTGGAGAAATTTCTTTTGAAGTTTTTTCGCATGATGATGGAATTTTTTTAAGAACTGATTCGTCTGAGATTTGCTTGAAAAATTTGAAGTTTCCGTTTGTGTTCAGAAGCAGGCAGCCGGACGACTTTGTGAAAAATGCAGACGGTTCTTTTAGGCAGGTTTCAAAAATTTTGGATGACTGGAAAACTGGAAATCTCAGAGATTCAATTCCGCTGATTCAGAATATCTGTCCGGAAAAAAATAATTCCGCTCAGGAAATTTGCTGCGTGTGGGGAAGTCTTTTTGGCTTTAAAGATTGGATTGTAAAATGAAAATGCAACAGGATAAAAAATTGAAATCGCTGCATCTTTTAAAAAGAATTTTATTTATTTTTGTCTTTTTGAATTTTTTGGATTTATCTTTTGCTGAAAATGAAAATTCTAAGCTTGCGAATAAAAAGACTGCTTTGCGTTGTCTGGAAACTGCTTCAAATTATATCTTTGAAAAAAACTGGGAAGCTGCAAAAAGCCAGGCTTGCTTTGGAATTGCATACGATGATTCAATTTCGGACTTGTGGTATTTGTATGCTGTCTCTGAAAATGCGTTGGGAAAAACAAAGGCAGCTGTTCTTCCTTTGATTGAAAAAGCAATAAAAAATGACAGCTGGTCAAATTACAACCGCGACAATGCGCGTCTTTTGTACGCAGATATTCTTTGCGATACTGGCAAAATGTCCGATGCGTTAAAAGTTTTGGACAGTCAGCCGTTTTTGTATTCTTCTGATTCTGAATTGATTAGAATAAAATGCCTTTACAGATTGAAAGATTCTTCTTCTGTTTCTAAGGCTCGAAATAAAATTGACGGCGCAAGAAGAATTTATCCTTCTGACACAAGGTTTCCGCTTGTATTTTTAAAAAATGAAAATCCGAACGATTCAGATTCAACTGTAAAAAGGCTTGCTTCATTTTTTGTTTCCCAACTGGATTTTTATTTGCAACTTGAGCCTGAAAATTCAGAACTTGAAATTTTTTCCGCTTTGTTTTCTTCTGGCGAAAATAAAAATAGAATTTTAAAATCTTTCAGTGCAAAAGGTTTTAAACATCCGCTTTATGCTCAGGAAGCTTTGAGTGAAAATCTTATCAGCGAGCAAGAAGCCGTTGATTACATTTTTGAATTCGCAGACGAAAAAATTGACTATGAGATTTTTAAGAATTTTATTTTGCAGCTTTCTGAAAATGATTCTTGCGATAATGTAAAAAAACGCCTTGAAGCTTTTTCTGGTTCGTTTTCTTTTGACACTGACAATGATGGAATTGAAAATTTAATTGTAAAATTTTCACGCGGACGTCCTCAAGAAATTTCATTTGATGAAAATCAGAATGGCGAGCTTGAATGGACTGTTCAGTGCGACTTTGGAACGCCGGTTTTGGGATATTGCAGAGAAATGAAAATGAATTTTTCTTGGGCAAAATTTCCGTATTTAAATTATGCAGAGTTTGTGCAAGAAAAAATTCCAGTTGAAAAATTTAATTTTGTTCCAGATACATTGAATTGGTCTCCAGTTTTGATTGAGCGGGATTCTGAAATTTCAGAAAAGTTTGGCTTTGACTTTTTTATTCCAACTGTAAAAAATGATGGGCAAAAATTAAATGTCGCAGAGCTTCTTGATTCCGCATCTGATTTTGAAATTACAACTTCTGCAAATGAAAAAATTCGGTTTGTTCTTTTAGATGGAAATATTCAGCAGGCGTTGTATTATTCATCTGACGGAACGCTTTATGCTCAGGCGCATTTTGAAAATAACATTCCGGTTTTCAGAACTGTTGATTTTGATAAAGATGGAATTTTTGAAGCCACAGAATTTTATTCAGTTGATTCAGATAAAAAAATGAATTTCCATTCGCTTGAAGATGAGCGGCAGGTTGTAAAAAATCTTTTTGGGCTTCCATCTGAAAATGCGGAATTTTATCTTAGGATGATTCAGATTGACAGGGACAAAGATACAGTTCCTGATTTTACTGAAGAATATTTAGAAAACAGCGGAAAAATTTCTTCTTGGGATACAGACGGTGATGGAAAATGGAACGTCCGCCATATTGTTTATCCAGACGGAATTTATGAAGAGTCAATGTTCTACACGGTTCCAGAAAAAAATCTTGTTGTTGTAAGATTTGAAAATAATATTCCGCAAAAAGTAACGAATGGAAAAGAAGAATTTTTTGTTTGCAAAGATGCTGATTCAAATTTTTACTGGCTCGTGAAAAATAATTCTTTCAGTCCTGAAAAATATTCCGCGCTGGCAAAAAATGCAAAATCAGAGCTTGATAAAAAAAATGTTCAAGGCTTTTCTATGATTACTGTTGAAAACGAAACTCAGTCAGTGCTTTGTATCCGCATTGAAAAATTTGACTTTGGAATTTTAATAGAAAATGAAAATAAAAATTAAAAAACTTTTCAGTTTATTTTTTGCTATTGGTTGTGCGCTGTTTGTTTTTTCCTGTGGAACAATAAAAGGCGGCAGTGAAATTTTTGTACCTGTTGATTACAGTGAAGAACGCGCAGTTGACATTGAAATTGAACTTATTGAAAAGCTATCAAAAGAAAATGAAATAAAGTCTTTGTGGCGCGCAAAAATTTTGTATGATAAAATTTCTTCAAATGAAAAATGCAAGCAGATTTTTGAGCAGACAACTAAAATTTGCGTGGAATCTTGCATTCGCTCTATAGATGAAGAAAAATATTTTGATGCGCTTGGATATTATTTGTCTTTGCAAGCGGTAGGATATTCTGAGCTTAATTCAATTCCAAAGTCAAAAGACGAGCTTGAAAATTTAGCTTACAAAAATGTTCCGGGCGGTTCTGTTCCTTCAGTTTCAAATGCAAGTGTTTCCGACATGATAAAAGGCACTGTAACTGTCTTTGTTGACAAGGGAATAAAAATTCAACGTGGAATAGGCTATGCTGATGCTGTTTTGGGAAGCGGTTTTTTTATTTCAAAAGACGGATACATTGTAACAAATCATCATGTTATTGCTGACATGGTTGACAAAAAATATGAAGGATTTGCCAGGCTTTATATAAAACTTGCGGAAGACCCGGACACAAGAGTTCCTGCCAAAGTTGTTGGATATGACAAGACTTTGGATTTGGCGCTTTTAAAAACTGAAATTGAAGCTCCTTATGTTTTTGCTCTTGGCTCTAGCAGCGACCTTTCTGTAGGCGATAAAGTTTATGCGATTGGCTCTCCGTTGGGTTTGGAAAAAACTTTGACAAGCGGAATAATTTCTTCAACAGACAGACAGCTTTTTACGGCTGGAACAGTTTTTCAAGTTGATGCGGCTATTAACAGCGGAAATTCCGGCGGACCTTTAATTGATGAAAAAGGCAGAGTTCAGGCTGTTGTTTTTGCCGGAGTTCAGAATTTTCAGGGACTTAACTTTGCAATTCCAGTTGAGTATTTAAAAAATGAGCTTCCGTTTTTGTTTAATGGAGGCGAGCGCGAGCATCCGTGGGTTGCTTCTTACGGAAAGACAAAACGTCTTCCTGGTTCAGGCGCAAAAAATGAAGGCGTTACTGTTTTTTATGTTTTACCCGGTGGAAGCGCAGACCGTGCGGGAATAAAAGAAGATGACATTGTGGTTTCCGTTAACGGTGAAAAAATCAATTCACTTGCGGATTTGCAAATTGCTTTTATGAAGCAGCCTTCTGGAATCATAACAAAGCTTGGAATTTTATCTTCGGATGGAACTGAATCTGAGAAAATTGTTTACCTTGAAAAACGTCCGTTATCTCCGGGTTATGAATTTTTTAAACGTGATTCGCTTGAGAATTCTTTTTATCCAATGTTTGGAATGAAGATGGTAAGAGTTTCGCCTTCAAACAAAAAAAAGTATTCTATAGTAAAAATTATAAAAGGCTCTGTTGCAGATGAAACTGGATTCAGCGAAAATGATCCTATTGAACTTCTTGGAATTGATTTCAGTCCGGAAAAAGAAGCCGCATACATAAAGCTTTACGCAAAGAAAAGAAAGAATGGCTATCTTGATGTGAGCCTCGGATTTTCAGCAGGGTTGGACAGCCCATATTATTTTTAAAACTAAACCGAAAAAATTAAATAAGGAATAAAGATGACAGAATTAAAGTATAAACGCAACTTTTGTATTACAGCTCACATTGATCATGGAAAATCGACTTTGGCGGACAGGCTTATTCAAAAAGCAAAAATAGTTGACGACCGCCAGATGAAAAATCAAATCCTCGACAACATGGATATTGAACGTGAGCGTGGAATTACAATAAAAAGCCAGGCCGTTACAATTCCGTATAAGGCAAAAGACGGGCATGACTACGAGTTGAATTTTGTTGACACTCCAGGACACGTTGACTTTAGCTATGAAGTAAGCCGCGCGATTGCTTCTTGCGAAGGAGCGTTGCTTCTTATTGATGCTACTCAAGGCGTTGAAAGCCAGACAGTGAGCAATCTTTATATGGCGATGGAACATGACCTGACGATTGTTCCTGTCATAAATAAAATTGATCTTGCAAGCGCAGATGTTGAATCTGTAAAAAAACAAATCGACCATGATTTAGGACTTGAATCTTCTGAAGCTCAGCTTGTCAGCGCAAAAACAGGAGAAGGAATTGACGATTTGCTTGAGGCCATTGTTACAAAGTTTCCGCCGCCAAAAGGTGATGTTAATGCGCCGCTTCAGGCTTTGATTTTTGACTGCCATTATGATGAATACCGCGGTGTTATCGTTCATTTGAGAGTAATGGAAGGCCGCGTAAAAACTGGCGACATAATCCGCTTTATGAGCAACAACACTGACTATAAAGTAGAGCAGGTTGGTGTTTTTAAAATTAAATATGAAGAAACTGGAGTTCTTGAAGCTGGAGACGTTGGCTATATTATTGCCGGAATAAAAACTGTAAGCGATGTAAGCGTTGGAGACACTGTAACTCTTGCTTCAAAGCCAGCAGCAGCTCCTTTGCCAGGATTCAAAGAAGTAAAGCCTGTTGTTTTCTCTTCAATTTACCCGATTGATTCAAATGACTATGAAGAACTCAAAGAGGCAATGGAAAAACTTAAACTTAACGATGCCTCTCTTATTTATGAAAAAGACAATTCCCTTGCACTTGGAAACGGCTTTAGGTGCGGATTTTTGGGATTGCTTCACTTGGAAATAATTCAGGAGCGCCTTGAACGGGACTTTGACCAGATTGTAATTTTTACAGCTCCAAGTGTAAAGTACAAGGTAAAAATTCCCGGGCATGAAGAAATTTTTGTAGACAATCCTGCTGACTATCCTGAAGGAAAAATCGAGTCGTCGCAAGAGCCGTATATAAAAGCTTCAATAATAACTCCTGCTGAATATCTTGGCTCAATCATGGAACTTTGCCGTCTAAAGCGTGGAACACAAAAAAATATGCAGTACCTTGACGAAAAGCGTGTTGAGCTTACTTATGAAATGCCGCTTTCCGAAGTTCTTTTTGATTTTTATGACAAACTGAAATCTTACAGCCGCGGATATGCAAGTTTTGACTATGAGGTTATTGATTACCGACCGACTGACTTAATAAAAATAGATATTCTTATAAATTCAAAGCCTGTTGACGCATTGGCTCAGCTTTGCTACAGACCGAGTGCCGTTGAGCGCGCAAAAGTTGTCTGTGAACGCCTAAAAGGAGAAATCGCCCGCCAGCAGTTTAAAGTTGCAATCCAAGGTGCAATCGGAAGCCAGATAATTGCAAGAGAAACTGTGAATCCTGTTAGAAAAGACGTTCTTGCAAAATGCTATGGAGGAGATGTAACAAGAAAACGCAAGCTTCTTGAAAAGCAAAAAGCCGGAAAAAAGAGAATGCTTATGGCCGGAAACGTGGAACTTCCGCAGAGCGCGTTTCTTGCTGTCTTAAAGGAAAAAGAAGATTCTTAAAAACTAAAGCGGCTTGTTTTCTCTTATGGCGATTTCAAGCTGCTTTATAAAAAAATCTGTTTCCGCTCTGATTCTTTTTAAAAACGACTGCTCCATTTTGAATACGTATCCATCAGGAAAATGCAGAAAAAGGTATTCCCGTTCTTCCGCAATTTTTTTTATCTGCTCGCTAAGAGAAATTTCTTTATGTAAATTTTTTCTAAAAGGCGACTTTTCTCCATCTGAAAGCAGGCTTCTAAGCTCTTCAAGTTTTTTCTTTTCCTCTTCACAGAAGTTAGAAACATTTTTATTTGATTTGCATTTTTCTTTTTGCATATTTTCTTTTGTTGTAAAAAGGCTGCTTTGAGGTATCCCAAGATTTATTCCTGTGCTTGAGCAGTCAAAAATATTTCTTTCATTTTTAAACATCATGCAGAACTGCTGGGCATACTGCAAAAGGATTTTTGTGCTGCATATCTTTTTCCCGCTTTTTGAAATGACAGTTTGCGCCGCCATTGAAAAAGCCGCATCGTAGTTTTCTATTGGCATAAGCCTGCCTGAATTTATAAAACGCTGCTTTAAAGCCATAGTGCCTTTTGCATGAGTTATTCCTATACTATAGCTAAAGTCTAGTCCTGCAACAAAAACTGGAACAGAAGAAGTTCTTCTAAGTTTTAGCGCAATGTATGTTGCCGCAAGTCCAACAGAACCCATTGGCTCAATAAAATTTTTGATGATTTTTTCATTCTTTAGATTATCAAAAAAATTTCCATCTGCATATTTTGTTGCAAACCAGATTATATTTCCGCTAAGAATTTTTGTGGCTTCAGGTCTTGCGCAAAGATCTGCGAACAAAAGAATGTTTTTATTTTTTGCACCTAAAAACGCTTTTTCAATTGCAATCTGGCTTTCCATTGTAACAACTGCATCCGGCATTATGTTTCTTGATACTAGAGGGGCTAGAGCAGCATCAACTGCAATTATAAAAAAATCATTTGGACTGAAAGTTGAATACGGCAAACTGTCTAGTCCTTCACCTGCACCTAAAACAAGCAACGGCTTTGAAACTGTATTTGCCTCATCTTCCAACGTTTTTGAATGTTCAAGACGCGCAATGTTTCTTAAAAAGTTTTTGGAAAAAAGCCTGCCGAATTTTACAAGTGTGATTCTGTTTTTCCAAAATGTGGCGATTATTTCACTTATTGCATTGACGGTAAAATCAAATTTTTCTTTTGAAAAATTTACTCCTGCGCTAAAGTCAATTTTCACTGCGCGCTTTATGCTTCCGCCTTTGCAAATACTTCTTACAAATGAATCTATTTTTTCGCCTTCGCTTAACTTAAATAACGGAATGCCTGTGCTGTTGTTTTGCATTGCAAGCTCAAAAAGATTCTCATCATTTTCAAGCGCGATTATTTCACAATTTTCTGGCAGCAGTGATTTTATTTTTTCAATTCCGTACCAAAGAAGAGGAGAGCAAAGTATTACAAGAGTTCCACTCAAAACCTGTATTTTGTCTATGTAAGTTTCAATTGCCTTTGCAGGATTGTACTTTGAATATAAAAAGCGGCCTTTGTATTCTACTGTCTTTAAAACAGAAAAGCCCTGGCCGGCACTTACCAGACGGGGCTTCTCCTGAACTGATTCGTTCAATTTATTTCCTGTTTTTGTTTTCACTCATAAGAGTAATGTAAGTTGCAAAGCAATTGTCTACAACTTTTGGACTTGCAAAAAGAGCGGAATTTGCTGTATTCAAATCTGCATTGCGGATTTCAGTTTCGCTTGCATCTTCCACTTCATCAGTTTGAATTCCTGTGCACTTAAGAACAACGACATTTGAGCCAAGAATAAATGGCGAGCTGATTTCGTCCTGCTTTAAAGAAAATGCTGTCTTGTATGCATCTTCATTTGAAGCGATTCTTGCAAGAGGTTCAGTTTCAGAAACAGAAGAATAAATGCTTGAGCTTCCGTAGTTTACAGGGAAAGGCTGAACTTCTGATTTTTCCACATTGAACTTTTTGCACGCGCTGTCAAAATTTGAAATAGCGGCTTCTGAAACAAAGTTTTCCGCAATCTCAAGGAAATAATTTTCAATGTAGCTTTTTTGATTTGAATTTATATAGTCAAGAACTGCATCCTGAACTGCGCTGTCTTCAAAGTCCGCTGCCGCTACAGAACCATCACATTTGAATATTGAATATCCACGTTTTGTTTTTATAACTGCGCTGATTTCATCTTTCTGAAGTTTTTCAAGCTCTGCAAGCGAATCCACGTTGTCAAGCATATTTTCAATCTGGTAGCGGTAAGCTCCTGCATTTTTTCCATCTGCGTCAGAATAATATTTCTGGGATTTTTCACTTGCGGCATCTGCAAATGTAATTTCGTTTCCATTTATCTGCTTTAAAAGCGCCTTTGCTTCCTGTTCATCGTCAACTGTGATTACAGAAAGGTCGTATTTAATGAATTTCTCAGCGTTTTCTTTTCCGAATTTTACAGCTTCTTCTTTTGGAAAATTTGAAGTGCTGAATGCAACTGCGTCAAATGAATGTTTTTCTGCCCCCATGGAAGCAAGAAATTTCTTTTCCGCGCCGCTTCTTTTAAGTCCGTACAATGGAGTTCCGTTGAAAGAAACTTCATTGCCAGTCCCGAATAAATCATAGAAATAGCGTTTGTAAACAAGTTTGCTTTCAATGTCTTTTCTTAGTTTTTCAAGATCAACTGCGCTTGTCTGATTGTAAGCTTTCTGTGAGAATTTTCCTGTTGAAGGATCTGTGAATTTTTCAATTACAAATCTGTTTACAGCTTCTTTTGGAACTATGTAGCCTGATTTTTTTACTGAATCAGTGAACGCCATGTTGATTACAGTCTGATAAAAAGCTTCTCTCATAATGCGGTAATAAGACTTTTCGTCAACTTTGTAGCCGCTAGCCTGATATGACTGCGCAAGATTTGAAACTGCAGTATAGAAGTTTGAGCCTGGCTCATAAGTTATGTTTTTTCCGTTGTAAGAACCGAAGGTGCTTGCCTTCTGCTTGTTAAAGATTGACTGAAAAACTGCGCTCGCTCCAAAGGGAAGAAATACCAGCGCCGAAATTACAAGTATGATTACAGCTCCGATTTTTGAACTGTCTTTTTTTGTTTTCTGTTCAGTGATTTTGTTTTCTTGATCCATAAGAAGATTCATCCTTTTTATATATAAATAGAAGTAAAAACTATTTTATCATTGTAAAATGCAAGTGTCAATGTAGAAACTTTTCTACGCATTTTGCCTGTCAATACACAAACTTTCACTTTCATGCTATACTTATTTTATTCGGAGGAATTATGATTCAAAAAACATTGAAAGAAGCTCTTTCTAAAAATGAATATCCAGGACGCGGAATTATTGTAGGAAAATCTGCTGACGGAAAATACGCAGTTTCTGCCTACTGGATTATGGGAAGAAGCGAAAACAGCCGCAATAGAATTTTTGTGGAGGACGGAGACGGAATCCGCACTCAGGCATTTGATCCTTCAAAACTTACAGACCCAAGCCTTATAATCTACGCGCCTGTAAAAGTTCTTGGCTCCAAGACAATTGTAACAAACGGCGACCAGACAGACACAGTTTATGGTGGGCTTAAAAACGGACTTAGCTTTGAAAAATCCTTGCAGTCAAGAAGGTTTGAGCCAGATTCTCCGAATTTTACACCGCGCATTTCAGCTTTGCTTGAAGTTGAAAACGGAAACTTTAATTTTTCAATGTCGATTTTAAAGAGCGACTGCGGAAACGAATCTTCTGTAAACAGATACACTTTTGACTTTGAAAATCCGCGCGCAGGAATCGGTCGCTACATTCACACCTATATGCAGAACGGAAATCCGCTTCCTAGCTTTGAAGGCGAGCCTGAGATTTTGGAATTGGACGGAACTTCTATAGAAGAAACAGCAAATTCAATCTGGGAAAACTTGAACGAAGACAACAAGGTTTCACTTTTTGTGCGCTTTATTGAAATTGCAACAGGAAAGGTTCAGACAAAAATTATAAACAAAAACTAGAGAAAAATTAAGAAGCCATTTTAATAAAAACGGATTCTTAACTGTCATTCCCGTGCTTGACACGGGAATCTGTTCTAAAATTTAGATTATCGGGTCAAGCCCGATAATGACAGTAAAATAAAAAATTCGGCATTCGATTAACTATTCAGCGATTTCAAGAGGGCAAGAACTTTTTGGAACGCTGAATTTTCCTTTTTCATTTCCCTCGAACCTCTTGTTATATTGCATAAAGACAAATTGTATTTTTTTGCAATTTCGCGCTGGGTTGTTCCTTCGTCAAGTTCCTTTACAAGACTCCATCTCTTGGAAAAATCCTTTAATTCAGACTTTGTAAAAAGACAGCCGAAAAAATCAAATATAAGATTTTCGTCCTGAATTTTTGAAAGAAGCATGCATATTTCTTTAATCTGATCGCTCTGGCTGTTTTTTGTTTCTGGCATTTTTACCTCTAAAAGAATGATAATCCAATTGCATTAAAAAAGCAAACTGTCTTTAAAATAAAAAGACCGGCTTTTACACCGGCCATGCCTTTTGGCATCCAGGCTCCAATGGGTGGGAGGGGATAAATTGAACACCTGGTAATTTATATATCGGAGCGCATTCCATTTTTCTTGAATTGTTTTTTTACTGTTTGATTATTTGTTGAATCTAATTTCTGAAGGAATACTTCCTAATCCCCTGAGTG
>NZ_DBKJ01000008.1:0-3109 GCF_002297325.1 Treponema sp. UBA753
TGGACAGCGTTGACTTGGGCTATAACAAAATCACCGTTGAAAGTCCGCTTTTAGATGAGAACGGGGAACTCGTAAAGGACAAAAAGGGCAAGGCTCAGGCAGACAGCAACAAGCGCGACTACGAAAATGTTCCGCTTGACGAGGACATAGACAAACATTTTGAGCGTGAAGTTCTTCCATATAACAAAGCCGCCTGGATAGACAAATCAAAGACAAAAGTCGGCTATGAGATTCCATTTACAAGAACATTCTATGTCTACAAGCAGCTTGAAAAAGCGGACGAGATTGCAAGCCGCATAGAGCAGCACGAAAAGTCGTTGATGGAAAAGCTTCGCAAGCTGTTCGGGGAGGAGTAAATGCTGAACATAATATTCGGGAAAATCGACAATGTGATTTTTAACACTAGTGTTTTCTTTAAGAATTCTTATGAAGAAAGCTGGCTTTTGGAAAAAGAAACTCAGCAGATGATTCTTGATATTGACAAGTCAAAGGTTCTTGGAAACGGAGCGATTGAAAGTCCTGTGCTGGGAATCATTCCGCCGACTTCTCTTTCTGGCGGACTAAAAACTCTGATTTTGATTTCTCATATTTCAGATAAAATTTTCAATGCTTCAAACTGTGGCAACAACTGCGCCTCATGGCTTTTGAAAATCGGAAATGAAAAAGATGTTACTGTAAATCTTCGGCATCTGATGGATTTTGGCGACGGCAGTTTTGAGCTCAATGTTGTTAACAAAAATAAAGTTGTCCATTCAATGGATGAGCTTTTGGAAGCTGCAGGAGATTTGTTATGAAGGGCGAATTTTTTATTTCAGTTTCCAACAGCAAAGTAAAATACGAGTTTTCAATAAAACGAAACATCACGGTCATTCAGGGAGACAGCGCAACAGGAAAGACAACTCTTGTGGATATGATCCGCGAGTTCGAGCAGAACGGAGCAGACTCTGGTATTAATCTTTCATCTAAAAAAAAGTGCCGCGTTCTTGAAGGAAACAACTGGGAAGAAAATCTTTCATTGATGAATGACAGCATTATTTTTATTGATGAGGGGAACCGATTTGTTGAAAGCGCGGATTTTGCCAAGGCCGTAAAAAACAGCGGCAATTATTATGTAATTGTTACAAGAGAAGGTCTTGACAATCTTCCTTATAGTATTGAAGAAATTTATGGAATCCATACATCAGGAAAATATGCGGATTTGAAACAGGTTTATCACGAGTTTTATAGAATCTATGGAAATAATAATTTTAATGACTGCAGAATTGAAAAAATCATAACAGAAGATTCAAATTCTGGCTTTGACTTTTTTAATGCGGTCTGTGGCGAAAAAATAAGAATTAAGAAATATAGATGACTATTTAAGGAATAAAAAACTAGATATTTATGGAAAAAGAGATTGCGATTTTTAAGACAGACAAAGAAACGATAAATGTGGAAGTTATTTTTGAGGATGAAACTGTCTGGCTTACCCAGGAGCAGATGGCCGGTATGTTTGAAAAGGCGAAGTCCACAATAAACGAGCATATAAAGCATATTTTTGAGGAAGGCGAGCTTAAGGAATCGGTTGCTGTAAAGAAATTCGGAAATTCCGAATTTCAGCAGAAAGCGCCAAATTATTACAACCTAGATGTTATAATTTCCGTAGGCTACCGTGTAAAATCCCTGCGGGGCACGCAGTTTAGGCAATGGGCTACAAAAAGGCTGAACGAGTATATATTTGACAAGCAAATTGAGAACACTGGGAAAAAATAAGAGGGGAATAAAAGTGAAAAATGCCTTGCACGAATTACTTGATGATCTTCGTTCTTTTGATACAGAACGCGAATGGTTTGAATTTAAAGAAAACTGGTTTGACCAAACGCAGTTGGGACAATATATTTCTGCTCTCTCGAATAGTGCCGCTATAGAAGGGCGAAAAAACGCTTATTTTGTCTGGGGAATTCACAATGATACACATTCTGTTACTGGAACAACATTTAACAGTAATATGGATATAAAAAATGAGCCGTTGAAGCACTTTTTAGCCCGTCAGATTACTCCCGATTTAAATTTCACTTTTAACGAAACTGTTTATGAAGGAAAGAAAGTCGTTGTGCTTACTATTCCAGCGGCAAAAACTGTTCCTACAAGCTTTGATAATGAAAGATACATAAGAATTGGTTCTAGCAAGGAAAGCCTTAGAAAATATCCGGAAAAAGAATCCTATTTATTCGAAGTGCTCCGGCATGGATTTCCGACAATAGAAAATACACCGTCAAAATATCAGGACTTAACTTTTGAAAAACTCTTCATTTATTATGGAGCAAAAGGAATAAAACTTAATGCCGAGACTTTTAAAAAAAATCTGAATCTTCTGACAGAAGATGGAAAATACAATATTCTAGCACAATTACTTTCCGATAACTCGCAGATTCCTTTTAGGGTCGCAATTTTTTCGGGAAAAACAAAGGCAGATAAAATGTATTCCATTAGGGAATTTGGGTATCAGTGCATTCTGTATACTTTGGAAGAAGTGCTTCGCTATGGAGATGTTCTTAATATTATTCAGGCTGATGAAAAAGAGCGGATTGTAGAAAGAAAAGAAGTTCCGCTTTTTGAAAATGATGCGTTCAGGGAAGCTGTTATAAATGCTTTTGTTCATAATAAGTGGGTAACAGAAAATGAACCGATGATTACAGTTTTTTCTGACAGAATTGAAATTCTTTCAAGAGGTGTTCTGCCTCCGGAGCAGACAATTGAAGGCTTTTTCAGAGGAGAATCAATTCCTGTAAACAGAAAATTGTCAGAAATCTTTTTGCAGCTGCATATCAGTGAAAAAACAGGCCGTGGCGTTCCAAAAATTATCAGCATATACGGCAAAGATGTTTATGAATTTCATGAAAATTCAATTCTTGTAAAAATTCCTTTTAACTGGATTAATGATATGGGTGATAAAGTGGGTGATAAAGTGGGTGATAAAGTGGGTGATAAACTGAATAACACACAGCTGAAGGTCTTGTCAGAAATCAGGAATAATCCAAGTGTTACAAAGCCTGAGCTTGAAAAAATAGTAGGAGTTGGAAAAACCACTATAGACAATGCAATTTCTGCCTTAAAAAAGAAAGGCATG
>NZ_DBKJ01000038.1:0-2223 GCF_002297325.1 Treponema sp. UBA753
CAAAGAACATGGCTCAAGATATGGCCAAGGACATAGCTAGGAACATGGTCAAAGATACTGCACAAAGCATAGCTAATGACATTGCAAATCAGAAAGTTATTGAAACTGCACAAAAAATGCTTAAAGAAAAAATAGGAACACCAGAGCAAATTTCAATGGTCACAAGTATTCCGCTTGAAAAAATTTTAGAGCTTAAAAAGAAATTATAATAAGTTTAAAGTTTTATTCCTGCGCTCAATGTGAATGATGTTCCCGGCGCAGGATAGCCGTCAACATGGACATACTGGAAGTCAAAAACATTTTGCCACAAGAACTGCGCATAAAATTTTTCCCCTGTCCAAGAAAGTCCTGTGTCCAAATTAAAATAATCCGGCACATAAAGAGTATTGCTGTTGCTTGTATATTTTTTTGAATTATAGGAAAAAACAGTCGTCCAAGTAAAGCTATCAAAAAACGAATATTTTTCCGTTAAAGAAAAAGTATGAACAGGAGTGTACATTATTTGATTTCCTTTTGTTCCGCCGCCTGAAGTCAAGATTGCCTTGCAAAAAGTATAGCTTGCAGAAAACTCCAAGTTGCCAAAAATCTCTTTAGTAGAAAAATAAAAATCCGCGCCCCAGTTAACA
Organism: Treponema sp. UBA753; assembly: GCF_002297325.1. Lineage (NCBI taxonomy): Bacteria > Pseudomonadati > Spirochaetota > Spirochaetia > Treponematales > Treponemataceae > Treponema > Treponema sp. UBA753. The sequence goes on from NZ_DBKJ01000038.1 coordinate 627, forward strand.
GAAGAGCCCCAGTTATCCGGCGACCAGGAAGTGCTTGAATCACTCACCCATCCGATTTTGTCCCTATAAAAAATCAAGAAAGGCTTTACAGAAAATCCGAATTTTTGCGAGTAAGAAAGTCCTGTGTAAAACGAATACGCGCTTTCACTTTTTAAATCCGGGTTTCCAATTCCGCCATCACCTGAATAATAAAGCTGCTGAAACACAGGATTTGTTATGTTTTTTGAAGCCTTAAAGAAAAACGCAAAATTTTTTAAGTTCCGTTCTGCGCAAAAACTGTAAAGCAAACTCAATGTATTTGAAGGCTCAAAGTAATCAAATGGAAGCGATAAAGAAAAGTTCCAACCAAAATATTCAAACTTCAAAGACGGAGAAAAAAATGCAGAAAAAAGCGAATGTGAATAAGTTGCATTTTCTTTGCCAGAAGAAATTTCATCAGAAAAATCATAAGAGCAAAGTGCGTAAAATTCCAAAAAGTCCAAGACAGAACTTTCCGCCTGAAAAGAAAAATTGCTTACTTTGTATTCGTTTCCCAAATCTGAAAAGCGGGCATGCTTTGTGTAGTCAAGGTCTGAATATTTGTAAGACGGCAGAACTTTTAAATTCCAATTTTCAAACGGAATAAACACAGGAAATGCAAAAACAAGCGAAAGGTCTTTTTGCTTTTCTTCTGTAAAATATGCGCCGCCAGTTTTTCCGCAGTTGGAATCGGAATAGCTTGCATAGCTTGAAAATCCAAACGAAGCTCCGGGAAATTTCTGCGTGGCAAATTCCGCAAAAAGCGAGTTGTTAAAAAGAGTGCGTTCGTAGCCTGAATAATTTTTCTTGTAGCCTGAATACGAATCGCTAAAATCTAGCTTGTAAGTTGCATCCTGCGAACGGTAGCCAAAGTGATTTTTCTTATGGGAAACATTGAAGGCTTCATGCACAAAAAGAGATGAGCCGTTTTCAAAAACAATGGGAACAGAAAATTCAGCCCTTGCCGTAGGACTGTCATTCAAAGAAGAAAGATAGCTTTGGCTTTTTAGTTCCGCATTCACACGAATCTTGCTAAAGTCGCAGGAAACTGTGGTTATGTAGATTGCAACAGAGCCATTTTGCGCGGCAGGATTTACTTTTATGGATTTTACAGTTGCAAAGTCCAAGGTAGAAAAATCAAACTTGCCGGTATTTGGATCGTTCACAAGAACATTGTTTATGTAGACTTTTATTGAAGAATTCCAATAGCCGTGAAATGTAAGCTCATTGTTTCCTTTTTTAAATGCAAAGCCCGCGCTTTCCAACGCCTGTTCTGCAGAAGAAAAAGAAGACAAAGCATCTTCGTCCAGCACGATAAGCTCTGGATTTTTTGCGCGGTGAATTGTTGTTGTAATGCCCGGAAGCTCCAGTTCCTGAGCAAATGAACAAAAAGAAACAACTAAGGCAAAAAGAAAAGCAATAAGATTTTTCATACCAATGACATCTTCGGGGTTTGCCCCGAAGATATGTTTTAAATTTATAACAGATTCCCGTATCGCGGCATGGGAATAACAATTAAATAACATAAATGTCAACTTTTTATAAAAACAGTTATTCAAGTGTCATTATCGGGCTTGAC